>NZ_JBHHJU010000039.1:0-44610 GCF_042136325.1 Neobacillus sp. KR4-4 | reverse complement strand
TACCTATCTAACCAAGTAAGCGAAGAAGCGAAAATAGCTTCTCTTCTTAGAGTTGGTCAAAAATAAACCAAAACCGAGTTTAAGTAGGGAGCCTTGACAGTTTCGTTCATATCAGGAGGCTCCCCGGACCGCCCGCGAACCGCACGCGCCTGGAGCGGAGATCAACAGGCCAGGTTTACAGAGCCTTTATATAAATTAATAAAATATTGGAGGGGCAATATGGATGAATTAAATTCAAAACAGCAGATTAGCTCTTATATAATTCATTCCCAAGAAGAAGAGATCAAACGGATTGCCCTAGAACTTCATGAAGGTGTCGGACAAAATCTTTATAGTATATTAACAGGCTTACAGTTTATTGAATCAGGCGCTAAAGAACCACACATGAAACATTATGTTCGCGAAATGTCGGAGTTGATTGAAAAGACCATTCAAGAAATTAGGCTCCTATCTGTTGAATTACATCCGCCTACACTGACAACCCTTGGTTTACTTCCAGCCATGAGGAGTTATATTAACTTATATACATCAACGTTTGGAATCCTGGTAGATTTAGAAACAACGGGTGACGAAAAATGGATACCTGAAAAACATAGTATTACCGTATTTCGTGTCTGCCAGGAGGCACTTGCCAATATTGCCAAGTATGCGGATACTTCCAACATCTCTATTCATTTTAATTGGACGGAGGAAGAATTGACCATTACCATTTATGATTTTGGCAAAGGATTTCAACCAGAGGAATACAATAACCTTAATCCACTATCAGGGCTTGCCGCAATGAAAGAACGAATGCTTCTGACTGGCGGTCAGTGCAAGATTTCCTCTAAAATAGGGGAAGGAACTTCCATAGAAATATCTCTTCCGTTAAACCGGGATTAAAGGAGAGTTAAGAGTGATAAAAATCCTTTTGGTCGATGACCATGCAGTGGTTAGAATGGGACTTAAAATGCTGTTAAACACAAATCCAGAAATGGAGGTAATTGGTGAAGCATCGGAAGGAAATGAAGGAATTAAACAAGCGTTAAAGTTAAAACCTGATGTTGTGGTTATGGATCTAAGCATGCCGCATGGAAAAGACGGTCTATCCGCTACAGTGGAATTGAAAAAGTTAATGCCTCAAGTGAATATCTTAATCCTAACGATGCATGATGATGAGGAGTACCTTTTTCGTGCCATTCAAGGGGGAGCATCTGGCTGTATCTTAAAAAGTGCCCCACATGCTGAATTAATGTCAGCGATCGAATCAGTGGCGGTAGGAGATGCCTATTTACATCCCTCTGCACAGAAGCGATTGATGGAAGAATATTTGAGCAGCGTAAAACAAGACGGGAATGATACGTACAATCTTTTATCTGATCGGGAAAAAGAAGTGCTGACACTTATTGCTAAAGGGTATTCCAATAAGGAAATTGCTGAACAACTAGTCCTTAGTGTTAAAACCGTCGAAACCCATAAAGGTAAGTTGATGGAGAAACTACAGATGAAAACCAGACCTGAGTTGGTGGAATATGCCGTAAGAAAAGGGTTATTGGGTTATGGTATTTAAGGAGAAATTCTTAGATGAAAGAGATTAAGGAATGCCCTGTAGTAATGGAGGTTTGCGACAGTCTATTGACAGTAGTTGATTGCGAATTTGTTGCCTTGGCTCTGCAAAATGAATTGGGCCCGGATGTTAAGTGGCATTATGCTGCTGGTAATTTAAATGACAAATACAAAAGAATAACTGTCCGTTTCGGAAAAGGCATCGCAGGAAAAATAATCTCAAGTGGAAGTCCAATGATGCTCACTGATTTTCCAAACGGAATTATCGGAAAAGTTACGGATCATCCAATTATGCTTGCTGAAAAACTTGTTTCGACATATGCTGTCCCTTTATTTTTTCATAGTGTACCTAAAGGGGTATTACTTATTGGTAATCGGAAAATCAAAGCGTACACAGAAAAGGATCAGCAGTATGTAATGAAAGCTGCTAAAGACTTAGAAAAAATATTGACGGAACAGATACTTTGATAGATTCAGGGAGGAGCTAATGGACAAGGAAATGGACCAGCCTGCAAAATTCGCGAATCTTGAGTTAGAATTAAAAAAGTCAATGCAGGAATTAGTAGATATAAAGTTTGCGCTTGATGAATCTTCAATTGTAGCCATCACCGATTCTCGGGGCGCGATTACATATGTGAATGATCAATTTTGCCATATTTCGAAATACTCCAGAGAGGAACTCCTAGGGCAAGATCATCGAATTATCAACTCCCAGTACCATTCAAAAGAATTTTTTCGGAAAATGTGGAAAACAATCGGTTCCGGTGAGGTTTGGAAGGGGGAAATCTGCAATAGGGCAAAAGATGGGACCCTTTATTGGATGGATACAACGATTGTTCCTTTTTTAAATGAAAAGGGAAAACCGTATCAATACTTAGCGATTCGTTATGAAATTACCGAGCGAAAGCGAGTCGAACGAGAGCTTCAAAAAATGATGACTACTATCATTAATGTTCAAGAAGAGGAACGAAAACGCTTGTCACGTAATTTACACGATGGGATTGGACAAAACCTCTATAGTCATTTGATTACGATTAATCGTCTCTTAGCCGAAATGGACCATCCTCTACTGCAGCAGATGCAAACCGAGGCAACCGAATTGATTGAAGAAATCCGCGAGATCTCATGGGAACTTCGGCCCTCCGTACTTGATGATTTAGGATTAGTGCCAGCTATTCGTTCGTTTCTATCCCGTTACTCTGACCATTACAATATTGATGTCTTTTTTGAATGCGTGTTAAATCGGCGCTTGGACATCAGCATTGAACTAACAATTTACCGGATAATTCAGGAAGCACTCACGAATATACGGAAATATGCAGAAGTTAATGAAGCGACGGTTTCAGTTAGAGAAATAGAGGATGTTATTCGAGTGATGATTGAGGATAAAGGAAAGGGATTTGATGTGAAGAATCAAACCTTTGGTGTTGGTTTGTTTAGTATGGATGAGCGAGCACGTTCGGTGGGCGGAGAGTTATTAATCAGCTCTTCACCTGGGAAGGGGACTAAACTGATTTTAGAAGTACCGAGTTCTATTGTGGAATAGCAAAGAACCAGGCGACGTAATGCGCCTGGTTCTTTCTTTTAAAATTTTGGTTAAACTTCTGTTGATTTCCGTTCCAGGCACTTCGCTTTCCGCGGGCGTGCCGGGGAGCCTCCTCGTCGCTTTGCTCCTGCGGGGTCTCCCCTGCCCCGTACTCCCGCAGGAGTCTTCGTGCCTTCCACTCCAATCAACATTAACCTTTAACACAGCCTAAATTTTAAATGAACTTTTCAGAGAAACAATTCGATTAAATACGAGCTTTTCGACTGTGGTATGTTTAGGGTCGACGTTAAAGTATCCATGTCTAAAGAATTGGAATTTCTCCTGCGGTCTGCTTTCCTTCATGTTAGGCTCGACAAAGCCTTGTAACACCTGAATTGAATTTGGATTAACATTGTCCAAGAATGTCTTTTCTGTACCGCTGTTATCGTCTGTCTCGTCCAAAATCAGTGGTTCATAAAGACGGAATTCAGCAGGAACGGCATGGGCTGCTTCCACCCAATGGATTGTTCCCTTCACTTTTCTACCTGTAAACCCTGTGCCGCTTTTCGTCTCTGGGTCGTAAGTACAGTGCAGTTCAACTACTTTACCGGTTGAATCTTTTATCACTTCTTCACATTTAATGAAATAGGCATTTTTGAGACGGACCTCATTACCGGGGAACAGACGGAAATACTTTTTAGGCGGCTCTTCCATAAAGTCGTCTTGTTCAATATAAATTTCCCGCGAGAATGGAATTTTTCTCGTGCCCATTTCTGGATTCTCAGGATTGATTTCAGCATCTAGCAATTCAATTTGCCCTTCTGGATAATTCGTAATAACAACCTTTAAGGGATCGATGACACCCATTGTTCGTGGTGCTTTTAATTTTAAATCCTCACGGACGAAGTGTTCAAGCATTTGTGAATCAACTGCTCCAGAACCTTTGTGAATGCCAGTTTCTCGGACAAACGAAACAATCGATTCTGGCGTGAATCCTTTTCTTCTCATCCCGGAAATGGTTGGCATACGAGGATCATCCCAGCCATCCACAAATCCTTCATCTACTAATTGCTTCAGCTTCCGTTTACTCATGACCGTATTCGTTACATTTAGGCGGCCAAATTCTATTTGCTGTGGAGTGCTCTCCATTTCACAATGTTCGACAACCCAATTATAGAGGGGACGTTGGTCTTCAAATTCTATCGTACAAATGGAATGGGTTACTCCTTCAATTGCATCCTCAAGCGGATGAGCAAAAGCATACATCGGATATATGCACCATTTGTCACCGGTATTATGATGGGATGCATGGGCAATCCGGTAGATAACAGGGTCACGTAAGTTTATATTCGGTGATGACATATCAATTTTCGCTCGAAGGACCTTTTGGCCGTTTTCATAGACACCTTCCCGCATCTTTTCAAATAACTCAAGGTTCTCTTCAATCGAACGGGTCCGGTAAGGGCTATCCTTTCCAGGTTCCGTTAGTGTCCCACGGTACTGGCGGATTTCGTCAGCTGATAAGTCATCAACATAGGCTAATCCTTTATTAATCAATAGCACCGCACGTTTATACATTTCCTCAAAGTAATTGGAAGCAAATAATAAGTTATCCCATTCAAAGCCTAACCACTTTACATCTTCTTTGATTGAGTTTACATATTCGATATCTTCTTTTAACGGATTGGTATCGTCAAAGCGTAAATTGGTCAGCCCGTTAAACTCGTCGGCTAAGCCGAAGTTGATGACAATCGATTTTGCATGTCCAATATGTAAATAACCGTTAGGCTCTGGCGGGAATCGAGTGACGATTTTATTGTGCTTTCCAGATTCAAGATCTTTAATCATAATATCCTTAATAAAATTAGATGTGTTATTGTCCACCCTTTTCAACCTCTTTCATTCTTAACTCTACATTATAAATAACATAAATACAGATATTTTTCCATTGTTCCCAACAATTCATGTATAAAACACTCGGGAAATGGAAAATTTATTTATTTTTTAAGCATTCTGGAATTGGCAAGTGTGTATGAAAAAGACTACAATAGTTTCTTGAAGTAATATAAAGGAAGGGGAACTACAAATTGATTAACTTTGGAACAGTCGGAACAGGATGGATCACTGAATCCTTTATCAAAGCTGCAGAGCTCAGCGGTCAATTGCAATTAACAAGTGTCTATTCCAGAACAGAGGATAAAGCGAAACAATTAGCCGATACATATAACGCTCCATATTTTTACACTGACATTGAGGAGATGGCAAAGAGTTCAGAAATACAAGCGGTATATATTGCATCACCGAATTCTGTCCATTTTGAACAAACACTTACATTTTTGAAAAATAAGAAACATGTTATCTGTGAAAAACCGATTTTCTCAACGAGTGCGGAATTACATACAGCCTATCAGACAGCTGAGGAAAATGGCGTATATCTGTTTGAAGCGATTCGTAATATCCATACCCCCAATTTTAAAATACTAAAAGACAACCTCCAACGGGCTGGGAAGCTTCGTAGTACCATATTGCCTTATATCCAATATTCCTCTCGCTATGATTTATTTTTAAAAGGGGAGGAGCCCAATATTTTCTCGGCTCAATATTCTGGTGGCGCGCTTGTTGATTTAGGTGTCTATCCGCTCTATTTAGCAGTCGGATTGTTTGGTGCTCCTAAGCAGGTCAACTATCATCCAGTGGTTCTTCGGAGCGGTGTGGATGGAAGTGGAACCTTGGTGTTAACGTATGATGATTTTATTTGTACGATCCTTTGTTCAAAAATTTCTCATTCCGAATTACCGTGTGAAATTCACGGGGAAGGTGGAACATTTTTCCTTGAAGATGCAGCCCCGATTTCAACTATTACCTTCGTGGACAACCGAGGAAAAGAGAGAGAAACCATTAGCGTCACCCAAGAAGAAGAAAATATGGTATATGAATGTGAAAACATTGCTAAGATTATTGAGACGAAAAATGATCAAGAATATTTGCGGTTAAAAAATTGGAGTGAAATCGTACTCCAAATTACCGAAGAAGCTAGGAAACAGAATAAGATCTTATTTGCAGCAGAAAAATAAAACAAGGCCAGGAGGATACGTTCTCCTGGCTTTATTTCATGAGGTTATCTTCCCAAAAAAAGCTTATTTAACATTTTATGAAGGGGTATGTGAATTCTTTATGAATTCAATATTCTCAATGACTTTTATCACATGCCGTGTTTTGTAAGTTCATTATAGTTGAGGGAGTAAGATGGGAGGAAACCTTATGAAATCAAAAGCTTGGTACCAGAAACAGTTGAAACGTAAACCTGTCCAAATTACAAGATATACTGTTCAGGGTTTGTTTTTGTTGTTTTTACTATATGTTGGTCTGCAGTTTTATCAATTCTATTTGCATTTTGAAACACTCGGAAAATCCCCTTTTGTTGACCGTCCCTCTGCTGTTGAAGGTTTTTTGCCAATCAGCGGTTTGGTCGCCTTAAAAGTATGGCTTACAAGTGGCGAATTTGATGTCATTCATCCGGCCGGCCTCGTTTTGCTTGCATTTTTTGTAGGTGCAGGAATTATTTTACGTAAATCATTCTGCAGTTGGATTTGTCCTGTTGGAACAGTTAGTGAGTTGATTGGGTGGCTGGGCAGGAAAATTTTTAAGAGGAATTTTGAAATTCCGCGATGGTCGACCTGGATTTTAACACCAATAAAATACTTATTGATGTTATTTTTTGTTCTTATGGTTGTACAAATGCCCGTGTTTACGGCGAAAAGTTTTCTCGAGGAACCGTATAATAAAGTATCCGATGTAAAAATGCTCCTTTTATTTATCAATCTTGGCGGCTTTGCCTTGAAGTTTATCATTGTCATCTTTATCCTGTCCTTATTCTTTAGAAACTTTTGGTGCCGCTTCTTGTGTCCATATGGTGCACTGATCGGACTAGGCAGTATCTTTAGAATTACAAAGATTGAGAGAAATGAAAATACGTGTACAAACTGCGAAATGTGCACAAAGGTTTGTCCGCAAAGATTAAAGGTACATAAAGTTGAGACAGTAAATTCCCTTAATTGTTCAGCCTGTCTGTCCTGTGTAGAGGCATGTCCCGTGAAAGACACGCTAAACATGACGGTAGCTCGGAAAAAGGTAAATAAATGGTTTGTTCCAGTTACCTTCTTCGTGCTGTTCTTCGTGGTTATTACGATTGCAAAAATAACCGGCCACTGGGATACCATCATTTCCTATGAGGAATGGAAACAGCTTATCCCGGAAGTAGAAAATATAAAATAAAGAAGAGCAGAAGCAAAAAATATAAGATTAATGAACAGTTGTAATATATAAAACTATAAAAACACTGCTATTTGGGTTATCCGCAATAGTGGTGTTTTTCGTTTCGAGTGTTAACACATAGCCCACTTTTCATCATATAAATATAAAAAACTAAAATGGGTGAGTTATGATGGTTGGTAATAGCAGAGAATTAATAACTTGGGTATTGCCATATCTCCCAATGGGAGCAGAGCTGGAATACCGAAATCAACAAGCAATCCTTCAATCTATGGATATCGATGGTGATGGAATCCAGGAAATCTTTGGGGTATACCGTCTTAACCGACAGCCCTATTTATTTGTTCTTAAGCAGTACTTTGGTCAATTTAAATATTATTATCCGCTTCCCTCTGAGGTGAAGCAAGAAGTCATCCGAATGCTGTCCATTTCCAGAGAGTCAAGGGCGGTTTACCTTTTTCCTGTTGTGAGGAAGGAAATTGGCGGAAACAGTTGGGGCTATATGGATACAAAAGGTAAATGGGTTCTTCCGGCAAACTACGATCATGCAGAGGATTTCCAGGAGAATGGTTTGGCCATTGTTGGTTTAATGGACAAATCAGGTGTCATAAATTCTAGCGGTTATTATATCGTGCGGCCGAAATACGATACAATAACCCCTTTTTCTGAAGGCCGGGCCGTTGTCAATGATGCCCAGGGATTCAAGGTAATTAATGAGAATGGCAAGGAAATCACGGAAAAGGCGTATTCTATCATTGTTGGAGAGTATAAAGAGGGACGCGTTCGTGCTGTTGAAATAGATGCGAATGGGGAGTATTTATATGGGTATCTCAATAAAAGAGGGAAAGAAGTAATTCCATTAATTTATAAAACGGCAAGTGATTTTGAACAGGGGAAAGCAATTGTTAAAACTAAGGAAGGTAGGTTTCAACTTATTGATCTTACCGGAAAGGTTTTACAATCGTATCCTTATGCTTACGTCGCTAATTACGGTCAAGGATTGCTTGCATTTCGGAAGAGGAACGACGGGAAGTTGGGTTATATTAATGAACTGGGGAAAACAATCATAGAGCCGCTATTTTCGAATGGAGAGTCATTTAATGAAGGCCGGGCGATTGTCAGTTTGTCAGAGAATAATAGAGAAAACTTTGGCGTTATTGATCGGCAAGGTCATTTTGTAATTAAGCCAAACTTTAATCAAATCTTAGATTTAGGTGAAGGTCGCTTTGCTATAGGAAAGGAGATTGACCCGAAACAGCCTTGTATGCGATCCATCTATGCCTTAGCTGATTCGGATGGTCATATCCTCACAGGATTTCATTTTACAGTGATTACGAAATTTGAGGATGGTCTTGCGTCTGTCACAGATGATCAGCATACTTATTTTATTGATAAACATGGAAGGCGAAAGGAACATCTGCCAATGGTTAGTGGCTCAGGCTGGCTTAGTTTTGAGAAAACACTAATTAAGGGTCATATTGACGACCATCTTATCTATTTTAATCAAATGGGAGAGTTACTCTGGAAGCAAGCCACTATTCTCCCGCTAAATAACCAATATTCGGTGGTGGAGCATAAATATAAACCTAATAAGGATTATTTAGTCTATTATCCACAAATTGCAGGGATGAAAAATCCAGAAAGTGTAAATCGAACTTTAAAGGAGATAGCGGGCGTAAAACCCGTACCAGCACACACTCAACTGGAATCGAACTATACGGGTAATTATGAAATTCCTTATTTTAGGGAAAATTTGCTGGTCATCAACATTGTGGGCTACGACTACCCGTTTTGTGCGGCGCACGGAATGCCGGTGCAAAAATACGCTCATATTAACCTAAAAACTGGGTCGATGTACCAATTGAAAGACCTTTTTAAGCCTGACAGCCCTTATGTAAAAGTAATTAGCAATCTGATTCTTGAACAAATAAAAGGTAATAACCAATACTCATCTTACTTATTTCCTGATGATTACCATGGGATAAAGGCAGATCAACCATTTTTTATCAGTGAGGCTGGTCTGAATATCTACTTTCAACCCTATGAAATTGCAGCATTTGCAGCCGGTTTCCCTACCTTTATCATTCCTTTTGATGACATAAAAGAGCTTATTAATAGGAACAGCGAATTTTGGAAATCGTTTCACTAAGGAAGGCAGGAATTAATCCTGTCTTTTGTTTATGTAAACTAATGAAAAACTACATAGAAATATGAAATAATGGTGGTAAGTGATAAATTATTATCGAAGGAGTGCATGGCTATGAAGATTTATGATATTTCTAGAAAATTAATAAATGGGATGCCTGTTTGGCCAGGGGATACGGCCTTTCATTACGAGGTCGCATGGCCAATGGAGGAAAGTGGATCCGTTAATGTGGGTAAACTTGAATTGAGCACCCATACAGGAACACATGTGGACGCTCCCTTTCATTTTGATAACAAAGGAAAACGAATCATCGAGTTGAACCTCGACCTATACATTGGTCCGGCGAGAGTTATTGATATGCAAGGTAAGGAAAGCATTGGTGCAGCTGATTTAGAAAAGATTAATCTTGATGGATGCAAACGGGTGCTATTCCGAACCCTTTCCTGGGAAAACTCTGATGTTTTCCCTGAAAAGATTCCACATATTGAGCCAAACTTAGCTCCTTTTTTAGGAAGTAAGGGAGTTCAACTGATTGGCTTGGATATCCCATCTGTCGATCCAATTGACAGTAAAGAACTGCCTGCCCATCATAGCTTGAATGAGCATGGTATTCACATCCTAGAGTCACTGATGCTTGATGAAATCGAACCTGGAGATTACGAACTGATTGCCCTTCCATTACCACTATCAGAAGGAGACGGAAGTCCGGTTCGAGCAGTCCTGAGAAAGTAGAAGAATTTGGTGTCAGGCACCAAAAAGCGTGAATCCATTGGACTCACGCTTTTTTATCTTACTAAGGAAAAGTCACTGTTCCTTTGTCTGACTTGTATATTTTTGGCGATAAATTAACCAATAACCTCCAAAGCCAATGATAATAAGTAACCCCACCAAACCTGGAACAACATAACTTTTTAATGTTGGCTGGGCAGGCGCCAATTGTTTTTGAGCCAATTTGGCCTGTTCATTTTCTGTTG
Organism: Neobacillus sp. KR4-4; assembly: GCF_042136325.1. Taxonomy (NCBI): domain Bacteria; kingdom Bacillati; phylum Bacillota; class Bacilli; order Caryophanales; family Bacillaceae; genus Neobacillus; species Neobacillus sp. KR4-4. The sequence continues at coordinate 34,148 of NZ_JBHHJU010000039.1, read as the reverse complement.
CGGTGCTTTTATTGGCTGAAACAATTTTATTATTATCTGAGGTTAACGCAGCCATTTGAGCTGTTTGGCTAACTACTGAATTATTTTGAGGAGAAGAAACTTCTATTCGAGAATCGGCAAAGACAATCGTTCCTACTAGAAAAAACAACAGTGATGTGATAAGAGCAATCTTATTAAACATCATATTCAACTCCGCTATATTGTAATCTTTCTGTTGTTTATTCTATCATCGTTAGTTGCAGGAAATATCACTTTTTCCGCAAAGTTCACAAAGCTTTCGAAATTTAAATCCTCTTAAAATTAACAAAAATTCTTCCCAAACATAGGAATCTCAGTGCACGGGGGGCTATTTCTCATCGGAAATCTTCCAAATCCAAACTTGATATAAATCAATTTCAAATGAAGAGAAGGGTGATAAACTGAAGCATAAACTTATACTCTTAACAAAGGGGAGCGAGAATTATGTTTGAAATCGTTGATAAGAAAGCAGTAATGGATATTCGGGAACGTATTGCAAAGGGCGAACATCCACGCCGCGAAATATTGAATTTTGTTAGAGAAGCACCAGTCGGTACCATTTTTGAAATTCACTTGCCACATCGAGGGGAGCCTCTAATCGCCAGTTTACAATCGTTAGGCATGAATGTAATTGTTAATGAAGTAGAGCCTATGCATTTTAGACTAATGGCCATCAAGCTTGATGAAATTAACTAATACCTGATACTTGTTTTAGTTGATCCAACTCTAGAATCTGTATTTGTCGGCGCCCGTCCATGCTAATAAGTTTCTGCGACATGAACGAAACCAGCTTCCGGCTTACCGATTCTGGGGTTGTTCCAATATAGCTGGCTAAATCCTTTTTAGTAATTGGCAAGGTAAAAGTTCCATTTTTTGCATTCATTTTATCATGGAATAGAATGAGTGCTCTTGCCAGGCGTTGTTCTACTTCCATAAAACTTAGAAAACCAACTGACTCATCAGATTCGAATAGCCGGTCGTTGACAGTTAGTAAGAACCGGTAGGATAACCCTGCGTTCCCTTCCATCGTGTTAAGAAAATCCTTTTTCTCGATATAACAAATAACCGTTGAGGTCCCCACGGTTTCTGCATTCAAATAATGATTTTCATTTCTTAATAATGAAAATAAGCCGAAGAAATCCCCTGGGAACAGCAATCTGATAATTTGTTCTTTCCCCTCTGGGGACATTTTTGTTAACTTGATCAGTCCTTCATTCACCACGAATAATGTCTCCGAACGTTCGCCATCTCGAAAAATATATTCTCCCTTACTAAAACGTTTGCTTCTGGTTACCTTTTGTAGCTGTTGAAGATCCTCTTCATTCATCCCTTTAAAAACTGGTACGGATGTAATGCATGATGATTCATGAGAGCAGCAATGGTCACAGCACATTCTTAAGTCACTCCTCCGCAGTTCTTATAACTTTATAGTATCTTCTTTGAACCTTCTTTGTAGTGATTTACATCAATTCTGTTTTTCTTGATATAAATCAATGTTAACTAGAACGATTCGCATTACAATCAAAGTATAACAAGCAGTGAAGGGGTGCTATTTAAGTGAGTATCATGGAATTAGCATTAAATGAAGTTGCCTGCTCAGGATGTATCGGAAAAATTAAAAGAGAAATGCAAAGAACATATGGAATTGAAAAAGTTAAAATCCTAACAGGTAGTGGGAAGATTCAAATAAACTTTAATGAAAGCTTTATACACTCCGAGGAAATAAATCGGAATCTTTATAAAATGGCATTGCGAATATTTGATTAATGGCTGCTCATAGTGGGCAGTTTTTTTTTTGAACATTACATCTTTATTAAGAACATAAAGTTCGTTATAATGTTGTATGTGTTACGACTGAACTCGAATAAGCGACGGTAATAATTTTCTCTTCCAGGTTAAATAATAAACAAAAATGGGAGGGATTTTTTTGGAGCATAATCAGGATAGTAAGTTTGAAGAAACTTTTCTTCCAATGACCTCGGTTGGCAATGGCGTGGGGATGGCTGTTTTACCCGATGTATATTGTTATACCGACAAAATCGTGAACCTCGTACTTGTTGGAGATCCGAATAAATCGGGGGAATTTGTGCTCATTGATACAGGTATGCCTAAGTCCGCAGAAAAAATAATGGAAATGATACAAGAACATTTTGGTGAGCGGGCCATTCCAAAAGCGATCGTTTTAACACATGGACATTTTGATCATGTCGGATCAGTGGCTGAATTGTTGGAAGAGTGGAAGATTCCGGTTTATGCTCATGAACTAGAACTTCCCTTTTTAACTGGCCAATGTGACTACCCACCTGGTGACCCAAATGTTGATAGTGGACTTGTTGCAAAATTGTCACCGATGTTCCCAAACCATGGAATTAATATAAGTGACTATGTTCATGTCCTACCTGCCGATGGGACTATTCCAAATATGCCAAATTGGAAATGGGTACATACACCAGGTCATACACCAGGACATATCAGTTTATTCCGTGAACATGATCGGGTGCTCATTGCCGGTGATGCGTTTGTGACCGTAAAACAAGAATCACTCTATAAAGTAATGACGCAAACACAGGAGATTAGCGGGCCGCCTAAATATTACACAACTGACTGGGAAGCGGCATTTGAATCCGTGAAGAAGCTAGAGGCACTCAAGCCTCAAGTAGTGGTGACCGGTCATGGGCTTCCAATGGGCGGTGAAGAACTAGCAGAAAGCCTTTGGTATTTAGTGGAGCATTTTGATGAGATTGGCCGTCCTAAGAGTGGAAGATATGTGAATTAAATATCCTGAAAAAACTTGAGCTGCCAACGCATGCAGCTCTTTTATTTGAGCATAATGTTCTCCTTTGAGAACGAATGAAAGAATTCATAGATTTCAGCATAGATACTACAAAAATAATGGAAACTAATCGAACAATTTATGAGGTGGTAATAATGAAACTCTGTATTTTCCTGCTAATTGCGGGTCTATTGGATGCTGTTCTGACACATGTTGGGATTGCCTCAGGTATCGTTTCTGAAGGGAACCCGATGATGAAACTGGTCATTGAAAAAAGCTGGTCTTATTTCTACATTATTAAAATCTTTTTGCCCCTAACCTTGCTTGGGTTGTTTTACCTGCGCCCATTAAAAGGCTGGATTCGGACGCTCTTGGTTTCTACTTGCGTTCTTTACTTCTCAGTACTGATTTATCATATGGTTTGGGTTGCCCTTTATTTTAATTCTGTATCATGACTCTACACTATTCCTAACTAGACACTCCGAGATTATTACGTTAGTATCAATACGATATGTAAAGACAAATAATAAGAAAAATGATTTTATATAAAGGAGTACACTATGTTAAATAATTTAAAACCATACTTGCAGGCAGCATGGGAAAAGTCAGGATTTCAACAGCCGACTTCCATTCAAGAAGCGGCCATTCCGATGATTCTCGAAGGCAAGGATTTAATTGCCGAGTCACCGACCGGTACTGGTAAGACGCTTGCTTATCTTCTGCCATTATTACATAAAATGGACCCTAGTCTACAATCCCTCCAAGCTATTGTATTAGCTTCTTCACAAGAGTTGGTGATGCAGGTTTATCAAGAATTTCAAAAGTGGTCTGAAGGCAGTGGAATCAGAGGCACTTCCATCATTGGCGGAGCCAATATGAAACGGCAGCTTGAGAAATTAAAGAAACGCCCTCATATCATATTTGCTACACCTGGCCGTTTACTAGAACTAATCAAACAGAAAAAAGTGAAAATGCATGAAGTAAAAATAATCGTTCTCGATGAAGGAGATCAATTACTCATTCACGAACATCTTAGTACTGTTCAAAATATTGTGAGATCAACTATGAGCGACCGCCAAGTGGTCTTGTTTTCAGCAACAATGAAACCGGCGACAGAGAAATTAGCCAAAGAAATGACGAAGGACCCAGAAGTTCTTCGCATTGAAAAGGATGAACTTGCGTCTTCTGGGGAAGTGGAGCATATTTATTTTTCCTGTGAGCCAAGAGACAAGATTAAGCTTCTTGAAAAAATCACACGTTTAGAAAATAGTAAATCGCTTGCTTTTATTAATGATATTGGCGAAATTGAAGTATTTAAAGAAAAATTACATTTTAAAGAGCTATCCATTGGAATCTTGCATAGCGACATGAAGAAGCTCGAACGACAAGCTGCATTAAAGTCTTTCCGTGATGGAAAAATGAGCATGTTGATTGCAACGGATGTAGCGGCAAGAGGACTTGATATCCAAGGAGTTACTCACGTGGTTAATATCGATTCTCCAAAGGATATCTCACAGTATGTGCACCGAGCGGGACGAACAGGCAGAATGGGTGCGAATGGGATTGTTATCTCGCTTGTTACCGAGAGGGAAGAACGAGAATTGAAACAGTATTGCCGTGAATTAAAGGTCCCGGTTAATAAGAGAGTTTTTTACAAAGGACTTATCGCTGAAGAGGGACAAAGGGAACACAAACTAAGAAGATGATAGTCGGCAATGACAGTGGAGTAAAATCCACTGTCATTTTTTTATAAGAAAGGACTTTCAATTCTATTGCTTGAATAGTTAAGAAGAAGAAACGGAGGAGAACAACCCATGGAAAATCCGAAATTAAAAAAAATGGCTGAAGAGTGGCTTGAAGAAGCAACTATCACACAGATCCAAGAAAAATTTGCGCAAGGGGAGCTTACATCGAAAGAGCTTGTCTTGATGTATCTAGATAGAATCGCTAAGTATGACAAACATTTGCATTCCATCCTTGAAGTGAATCCTGATGCATTGCAGATAGCTGAAGCGCTCGATAGCGAACGAAACGAAAAAGGACCTCGCAGTCCATTGCATGGAATTCCGATCTTACTAAAAGATAACATTGATACTCACGATAAAATGCATACAAGCGCGGGGTCTCTTGCCTTAAAAGATTCAATTGCCCTCCATGATTCATTTGTGACAGAACAATTACGCAGAGCTGGAGCAGTCATTCTTGGTAAGACAAATATGACTGAATGGGCAAATTTCATGGCAATCGGGATGAAAAGCGGGTATAGTTCACGAGGCGGACAGGTTTTAAATCCATATGGACCAAGCAAGTTTGATGTAGGTGGTTCTAGCTCAGGTTCAGGAGCAGCCGTTGCCGCTAACTTTGCCACAGTAGCGGTTGGAACGGAAACATCTGGATCCATCTTAAATCCTGCTTGTCAAAATTCCTTGGTAGGAATCAAGCCGACAGTGGGTCTTATCAGCAGACGAGGGATTATTCCAATTGCACACTCCCAGGACACAGCTGGTCCAATGGCTAGAACAGTGGAAGATGCTGCAATTCTTCTAACGGCACTATGTGGAAGCGATAAGAAAGATCCCATTACCACAACAAATCCATTTGCTCAAAAAGACTTTTCCAAACATCTATTGACGCATGGACTAAGCGGGAAAAGAATAGGCATAGCCCTAGAAGGCTTTATTGAGTTATTAAGTGAAGAAAAACAAAAGGTGATTCTTGCAGCGGTTGATAAATTAAAAACCACTGGTGCTATCGTGATTGATAACATTGAAATTCCATCTGCCAAAGCCGCTTGGAAGTATGATGTTTTAACCTATGAATTTAAACCAGATCTTAATGCGTATTTAAACAGCCTCCATCCATTGATACCTATTAGAAATATAACAGACCTTATTGATTTTAATAAGAACAATGAGGAGAAAATGCTCAAATACGGTCAGGCAGTCCTGATCGAGTCTGAAGAAACAAGCGGCTCGTTAACAGAAGCTGCTTATGTTAACGCATTGGAGTTTGACCTTTATCATTCGAAAAACCAGGGAATTGATTTTGCCTTAGAAACATCCAACCTTGATGTGATTGTTTTCCCAAGTGAAGAAGGCTCTCATATTAGTGCAAAAGCGGGTTATCCATCCATTGCTGTTCCAGCTGGTTATACAGCAGAAGGGGAGCCAGTCGGGATTACATTTGCAGGAACGGCCTACAGTGAGCCTCTTTTAATCGAAGTCGCTTATGCATTTGAACAAATGGCTAAATTTAGAAAAGCGCCGATCCTTGAAAAAGAATAAGACTATTTAGTTTCACTCATACTATCAATGTATTTCTCAAAAAGGAGCTGGTAGTATGGGAAGACAGAAGCTAGGTAATCAAAATGCACAACGAAATAATAATCGCAAAAAGCAAATGAGAGATAGTGAAGAGCTGGTTGAATTCACAACTGGTGAAGAAGTAAAACACAATCGTCCAAATAGTAAGTAATAAACGGCGCCTCCTTCACATGAGAAGAGAGGCGCTTTTTTGTTTGATAAGAAAGTGTAAGTTTTTGAACTTAGATTAAGATCTAGCTCCAGGTCATACGCCACTGTACAGGGGCTTGTGCTTTCTTAGATAAACTCACTCTTCAGCAAGTAATTTTAGTGCTTTTTTCGCAGGTCCCTCGATCACGTCGCCTGAATATGCATACCGTGAACCGTGACAAGGACAATCCCATGTTTTTTCCGCATGGTTCCATTCACATTCACAGCCAAGATGGGTGCAGGTAGTATCAACAATATAAAGTTTACCTTTTTCGTCCTTATAGGCACCCGCTCTTTTTCCGTTATACATCACAACAGAACCTTCGCCATCCGACAGATCGTCCGGATCTCCTGGAACAATTTCAAGCTTGCCCTTAATTAGATGTTTGGCAACGTCGATATTAGTGGTGGCAATACTTTTTAAATCCGGGTCAGCATGGAATCGGGACGGTGAATAAAGCTCTTTGTACGGATTCTCGTTGTTTAACACATAATCAGCTAATAAACGGCCAGCCATGGTTCCTGTTGTCATCCCCCATTTTTTAAAACCAGTTGCCACTAAAATATGCTCACGCTCAGAAGTTATCGGACCAATATATGGAAGCTTGTCCAATGTAACTAAATCCTGTGCAGACCAGCGGTAATCATATTCCTTAATTCCAAAAACCTCTTCTGCAAATGCTTCAAGATTTTCAAAATGAGCAATCGTATCAATACCTTGGCCGGTTTTATGGTTTTCACCGCCAATAATAATGAGGTTTTCTCCATTAACTGGTGTATACCGAATCGAACGGGTTGGACTGTCCGCGCTAATATACATGCCGCCAGGATATTCTTTGTCGGTTTTAATTCCAATCGCATAAGACCGGTCGGCATACATTCGTGCAAAATAAAGACCTGGCAAATCGTAAAATGGGAAATGAGAGGCAATAATCACTTTAATGCAATTTACCCTGAAACCAGATTTGGTAACAACCCTTGACTGTTGTTCATCATCTTCAATGTCAGTAGCGGTTGTATTTTCAAACACCATACATCCGGCTTTCACGGCTTCATCCAAGAGGACTTTTAAATATTTTAGCGGATGAAACTGGGCCTGATTTTGCATCATCAAGGCTGCTTTTACTTCGATATTGAATGGAATCGTATCTTTTAATGCTCCATCAATACCAAGGCGTCTATATGCTTCCCACTCCGTGACCAGCTTTTCTTTATATTCATCGGTGACTGCATAAATATAAGCATCTTGTTTGCTAAAATCACAATCAATTCCTTTTTCGTTTACATTATTTTCAACAAATTTTATAGCGTTCATATGTGATTCGAAATATAGCCTGGCCTTTTCTTCTCCGAAATGGTTAATAAATTCGTCATAAATTAAATCATGTTGGGCGGTAATCTTTGCAGTTGTATGACCAGTTGTACCATTCAAAACACTGCCGGCCTCTAATAATGCGACCTTGACGCCTTCCTTTGCAAGTAAATAAGCAGCTGTAATCCCTGTAATCCCCGCTCCAACAATGGCCACATCGGCAGATATATCTTCAGTTAAATTCTTAAAAGTTGGTAATTCTATTTCACGCCAATACGTTTTTGGGAATTGTGGAATTTTTTCAGATGAACTCATATATATACTCCTCCAGCCTAAAAAATGACATCATAATTAATTTTCCCAAAGGAGTTAAAATACATGTAATCAAGGAAAGATTTTCTTAAAATAAGGCTGTGTTAAACTTGTCTGTTGATTTCCGTTCCAGGCGCTTCGCTTTCCGCGGGCGTTGCGGGGAGCCTCCTCGGCGCTTTCAGCACCTGCGGGGTCTCCCCAGCCCCGTACTCCCGCAGGAGTCTTCGCGCCCTCCACTCCAATCAACAGTGTGCCAAAATTAACATTATCCTTTAACACAGACTTACATAAAAAGAACCCAGCGTATGCAGGGTTCCTATTCCTCTTTGTCAAATTCCAATGGATCAATTCGGGTAGAGTCTTCGGTATTTAATGAACTTCTAAGGAAGTAGAAGAATGTACCTCCTATACAACCAAGTAATATAAATAAACCAATCGTTGTGACCCACCAAATTGCTGCCATTGTATTCCCCCTTTGAAAAGCGAAAGAGATGATTGTCTTAAGCTTTTCTAAAAATATATGCAAAAGGGGGGAGGATTTTTCCAACGAATTTCACTTAGTCTTTTTTCTTAAGTGAAGCATAATAGTCCACTTTTTTGATATTTACACCGACAAAGGTTTCAATAATCGACTGGCCGCCGGCAATCGATAAAATTAAGATGACCACAAAGGTAATCCGGGGAAAGAGTAAATAGGCTCCCCCAAGTAAAATGGCACTCCAAACACCTGCACACCAATAACATTTCAATAAATAACCGAACATCGATGTCGGAACTTCCTTTGTTTCTACACCGGCATCTGTTTCCACCTTGATTTTTTTAACAAAAGGTTTACGGATAAATTCGGTAATCTTATCAAAGACAATTAAATGGGTTAAACGATAACTAGCTAAAATTAACATGATATATGTCATCCATGAAATTTCCTTCACTTTTAATCCTCCATAATGTAGACCAAATTTTAAATGAATCAATGTTAATAAAATTTTTTAATCCATTGTATATTTTGAGCTTGAAATCAAGATTATATATTCGGAGGAGGCGAAAAAATGAAAAAATCTTTTTGGTTTAGTTTACTGTTTTTATTATCGCTATTTTGTCTTCCAAGTGTGTCGTTTGCCCAGCAAATATACACCGTTCAGCCGGGAGACACACTTTGGAAGATTGCTGTAAGATATCAAGTTGGAATTTCCGAGATTATTTCAGCGAATCGACAATTTACAAATCCAAATTTAATCTATCCAGGTCAAAAGGTGACCATTCCAAATTTCGATGCAGTCAAAAACATTGAGAGTCAGGTCATACAGTTAACCAATCAGGAACGTTCGAAAAATGGATTAAAAGCGTTAACCCCAGATTGGGAACTGTCAAGGGTGGCTCGCTACAAAGCCAATGATATGAGAGATAAGAACTATTTCAGTCATACCAGTCCAACATATGGCAGTCCATTTGATATGATGAAAAACTTTGGAATTTCCTATCGTTCAGCTGCTGAAAACATTGCAGCAGGGCAAACAACACCTGCATCAGTTGTCCAAGCATGGATGAACAGCTCTGGTCATAGAGCCAATATATTAAGTACGAAATCAACCTATATTGGAGTTGGCTACGCTCAAGGCGGCTCTTCAAGACACTATTGGGTTCAGATGTTTATCTCTAAATAAGCTTAAAAGGGTCAGTATCTTAAGCATTTCGCTTAAGGACTGACCCTTTCTACGTCTTAGGACCGAGATAAAAATCAAGCTAAGGCGCAATTATGACAAACAATGAAAAGAGGTAAGATGATATCAAGATAAAGAAAGGAGAAAAATAAAATGAAAAAATTTGGTTTATTGTTAGCAGGTGGAATTTCAGCAGTGATCTTGCTTTCAACCATTGGTCCAATGCTGGGGTTACTCGTAAGCTTGGTACTCCTCTACTTCATATTCAAACAGTTCTTAAAAGCAAAATCTACAGGTGGAAAAATCGGGCTTGGCATGATCGGCCTCATCGTTCTATTGGCCTCTATTCATAATGCCCCAGCCCTCATAGGAGTGGCTGCAGCTTATGTATTATACCTTGTTTATAAAAAATGGAACCAAAATAAGGAAACTGCCGTGAAGGAAGAGTCTGACCCATTTGTTAATTTTGAAAAACAATGGAATGAACTGAAAAATTATTAAGATTAAAAGGAGAGAATACAAATGACAAACTTATTTACAAGAATTAAAAATACGATTACAGCAGATTTACACGAGGCACTTGATCAAAAAGATAAAAAAAATCCGATTGCATTATTGAATCAATACCTGCGACAATGTGAACAAGAAACGGAGAAAGTTAGAAAGTTGTTAGAACGTCAATATACATTGAAGGATGAATTTACGAGAGAATACCAGCAGGCAGCCCAGTTAGCTGAAAAAAGAAAATACCAGGCGGATGTAGCTTCTAAGGCTGGGGAAACAGAGCTTTATCAGTTTGCCTCTTCAGAGTTTGAGCAATATGCGGACCGTGCAACACGATTAAGTGTATCGCTTGAACAAGTAAAAGGGCAACTAGTAGACTTAGAAAGAAAATATGAAGAAATGAAGCACAAAATCAAGGATATGCACCTAAGAAGGATGGAATTAATGGGCCGTGAAAATGTGACACGTGCGAACCACCAAATCAACCAAGTGCTTGATGCAAATACTTATTCAGATAAATCCTATTCAAAGTTTAAAGAGATTGAGAACTATCTTGACCGTTTGGAACATCAAGTGAATAGTTCGTTTTATCGTAATACCTTTGATGCTCGGATCGCTCAGTTAGAAAAAGAAATGAAATTAGAAGAAAGCAAGTCCATTTAATTACAAATATGGTATGCTAAAAGAAAAGCGGAGGCGCGCTGCACATGGGCGCAAGGATAAAAGGCGTAGGCTTTCTGCGCCTTTTGTCCATACATTAAATTAAATGATGAGCTAGATATTTATAAGGGAGGGTGGGCCATGTTTAAAAATACCAAAAATGATTATTTAGGCTGGATGTTCATCATTGGTGCAATCATTCTAGTCATGGAAATATTATTTTTCAACAGCGGGCTTATTTTTTCCCTTATCATATCTGGCGGCATGATTTTTCTCGGCCGCAAGCGTGCTGGGAAAAAAAGAGGAAAGTTTCTTTTTATCGGCGGAATTATCTTTTTTGTAATTAGTATCTTTCACATGATAACGTTTAGGTTCTTTTTGCTTGCCATATTACTTCATTTTTTAATTCAGTTTATTAATTCAAAAAAACATCCTAAAAAGATTACACCGGAAATCATCCAGGAGGAAGAAACCACGGAACAAGAAACTCTGATTAAAACAGAGCCATTATTTGAAAATATTGTTCTTGGTCAACAGAAGACCCCTACTGGTGCTTATAAATGGAATGATGTAAACATCCAGGCAGGAATTGGCGATACCATCATTGATCTTAGTTTTACGATGCTTCCAAAAGGGGAAACCGTTATCTTTATACGAAATCTCGTCGGGAATATTCAAATCCTTGTTCCTTATGATATTGAAGTAAGTATCCATCACTCCTGCATAGTAGGTTCAACAAGTGTTTTCGAGCATCATGACTCGAAACTTTTCAATCGGGTCTTACACGTAAAGACACCTGGATATGAGGCAGCCGAGCACAAAGTAAAAATATTTACCTCGCTCGTTGCCGGAAATTTAGAGGTGAGCCGGATATGAGCACAACCCAGCGCCAAATTTTCTGGAGTGTCGGCTTTTCCTTTTTTATTGCGATCATTATCGGTGCCATTTTTATTTTTGTTTTTCCATTGGGCAGTTGGGCAGAATTGTGGAGTAAACAGTTCATGAATATTCCCTTTGTTATCTTTATCCCTGCTTTTAGTATTGCGGTCGGAATACTTTTAGGTGCGTTCTCTGGGATGTATTGGAGAAAACAGTTTCTCTCGGTTGAACATTCCTTGCATTTATTAGAGGAAGGGAAACAGATAGAAGTGAAGGAGAAGTCAGTGATCTCGGAAATGCAACTGATTGCCAACCGAATAGACAAAATCGGTAAACAGATGTCAGAGCAGGCTAAACTTTCTCAGCGCTTAGCCACCGAGAAGGTAGAGGACTTAGAAGGAAGAATACAAGAAATAATTGAACAAGAACGGAACCGTCTTGCCCGTGAGCTTCACGATTCTGTCAGTCAGCAATTATTTGCTGCTTCGATGATGATGTCAGCCATCAACGAAACCAAGCAGCAATCACCACTAGAAAATGACCGTGAAGCAAAGCAATTGAAAATTGTAGAGGAAATGATTCACCAATCACAGTTAGAAATGCGGGCCCTTCTTTTACATTTGCGTCCTGTTGCCTTGAAGAATAAAACACTCCAAGAAGGAATTGAAGAGCTGTTAATCGAATTATCTCAAAAGGTTGAAATGGATATTAAATGGAAAACGGAGGCCTTTCCCTTGGATAAAGGTGTGGAAGATCATCTTTTCCGAATTCTGCAAGAATCTATATCAAATACGTTAAGACATTCGAAAGCAAGCTCGCTCGAAGTTCTAATGGTTAAAAGGGATGATTTAGTCATCCTAAGAATTGTAGATGATGGAATTGGTTTTGATGTTAATGAGATGAAGGCAGGCTCCTATGGAATGCAAAATATGCATGAGCGTGCTGTTGAAGTAGGCGGTACGTTAAAAGTAGTTAGTGTAAAAAATCAAGGAACAAGGCTGGAAGTAAAGATTCCGGTGATGATTAATGGAGATGGTGCCAATGATTAGAGTAGTATTTGTTGATGATCATGAGATGGTAAGAATCGGGGTTTCTTCTTATTTATCTGCACAGCCAGATATTGAGGTAGTAGGAGAAGCGGACGATGGAACAAAAGGTGTAGAACTTGCCCTCGAACTTCGCCCTGATATTATCTTAATGGATTTAGTTATGAAGGAAATGGACGGGATTGAAGCAACGAGGCGAATCATTGAAAAATGGCCTGAAGCAAAAATCATCATCGTAACCAGTTTCTTGGATGATGAAAAAGTATATCCTGCACTAGAGGCTGGAGCCACAAGCTATATGCTTAAGACATCTAAAGCTGGTGAAATAGCCAATGCAGTCCGCGCTACATACCACGGGCAATCGGTCCTTGAGCCGGAAGTTACTGGTAAAATGATGGTGAAAATGCGTCAAAAAAATACTCATCTGCCACACGAAGACCTTACCTCTCGTGAAATTGAAATATTATTATTAATGGCCGAAGGCAAAACCAATCAAGATATTGCGGATGAATTGTTTATTGCCCTCAAAACTGTCAAAACCCATGTCAGCAATATTTTGAGCAAGCTCAACGTACAGGACCGAACGCAAGCAGTCATCTATGCATTTAAGCATTCATTAATTAAATAAATCCCGAAGGCTTTCCGAAATGGAAGGTCTTTTTTTTTATAAAAATGCAAAAATTTAATTGAAAAGGTTTCTCATTTATTGTTATGATATAAATGCAAATGAAAATGATTATCATTATTATAGATACCGGAGGATTACATACATGAAACTATTAAAAGTGTCAGGCACCCTAATTTTATCTAGCAGTCTTCTATTTGGATGTTCAAACAATACAGAGGAAACTTCAACAAAAGAAAAGGTAAAGGAAAAAGCTGTTACAAGTGAGGCTTCGCTTTCTGGGGTCACTGATGATTACAGGGCATATGCCATAGGGGAAATTGAAGAATTTGTTAAGGCAACAGATGCCTTTACAGCCGCTGTTAAAAAGGGAGAAATCGAACAAGCGAAAGCTCTGTATGGACCAGCGCGGATGCACTATGAGCGCGCTGAACCAATTGCGGAAGTGTTCGGTGACCTTGACCCGAAAATTGATGCACGAGAAGGCGATGTTCCTGAAGCGGAATGGGGCGGATACCACCGGATTGAAAAAGGTCTTTGGATCGATAAAACCACTAAAGGATATGAGCAGTACGCGGAGCAGTTAATGAAAGATGTTAATCTCCTGCGTGCCAAGGTAGATACCGTTGAAGTGACACCAGAATTATTGATAACTGGCGCTGTTGACCTATTAAATGAGGTATCCACTTCAAAAGTAACAGGCGAAGAGGATCGTTATTCCCATACTGATTTATATGATTTTGCTGCCAATGTGGAGGGAGCAGAAAAGATTTATCAATTGCTTAATCCAGAATTAACGAAAAAAGATGCGGACGTTTCAAAAGAAATTCAAGCCCGGTTTGATGATGTGTACAGTTTATTGAACCAGCACAAAAAGGGAGATGGCTACAAACTCTACACAGAACTATCAAAGGACCAAGTAAAAGAACTAAGTCAGGCGATTGATGCACTAGCAGAACCACTCTCACAAATAGGACTTGTTACGGAGGCGTCTTAATTGGCAAAGAATACAAACATCATCGATGAATCTTCAGTAATCGGAAAAAAGATTTCGCGAAGAAATATCCTTAAAACGGCCGGTGTTGGTGGTGTCGGAGTGATACTGGGTGCATCTGGATTAGGAGGTTTGCTTTCTATTTCGGAAAGCAAAGCTACCACTAAAGAAGCCCACGATATCGTTCCCTTTTATGGAAAACATCAAAGTGGAATCACTACTAAAACCCAAAATCATGTGTATTTTGTTTCCTTGGATGTAACCACCTCGAAAAAAGAAGAGCTGGTTCAATTATTCAAGGATTGGACAAAGGCTGCTGCCCTATTAACTGAAGGAAAAGCAGTCGGAGATCTATCGAGTAATGAGTTTCTCCCGCCAAAAGATACAGGGGAGGCTGCTGGGTTATCTGCTTCTAATTTAACTGTTACATTTGGAGTTGGTCCTAGTTTGTTTGTAAAGGACAATCAAGACAGATTCGGCCTTAAACATAAGCAGCCAAAAGAATTAGTGGATCTGCCTAAATTTCCGCTTGATGCGTTGGAAGACGAATGGACTGGTGGGGACCTGTGTATTCAAGCATGTGCAGATGATTTGCAAGTTGCCTTTCACGCAGTGAGGAATTTGATTCGAATTGCAAGAGGAAAGGCGATCTTACGATGGGCGCAAACAGGGTTTCAACGCACGAAACAAGCAGATCCAAAAAATGAAACACCAAGGAACTTGTTTGGCTTTAAAGATGGCACAGCCAATCCTGATGTAAACAATGAAGAACAGATGAACCAACAGGTTTGGGTTCAGCCTGGGGATGGCCCAAATTGGTTGGCGAATGGAAGTTATCTTGTCGTCCGAAGAATTCAAATGTTTATTGAAGTGTGGGATCGTACCACATTAAAAGATCAAGAGAATACCTTTGGACGCTACCGTGAAAATGGTGCACCAATTGGGCAAAAAACTGAATTTGAAAAACTTGATTTGAAGCAAAAAAATGAAAAAGGTGAATATAGTATCCCAGCGGACTCGCATACACGTATATCCCATGGGGATGGTTCACAGCAAATTCTGCGCAGGGCATATTCCTATTCAGATGGAATGGACCTGAAGACCGGCAGTTTTGATGCAGGCTTGTTGTTCTTATGTTTCCAACGTGCTCCTAGTAAACAATTTATTCCGATACAAAATAGGTTGGCCATGATGGATAAATTAAATGAATATATTTCCCATAGAGGAAGTGCCATCTTTGCTTGTTTACCAGGAACGAAATCAGGTGGCTTTATAGGTGAAACACTTTTTAACTAGAGTTTTTCCTATTATAGAGGAGAGAGACACATGTTACGATTTAAAACAAAAAATATATCTATATTAATTCTCATGATGCTCTTCGTTTTTATTCAAACCGTTCATCCAGCGAAAGCGGAAGTAAATCATGATGAACTTTTCGTTCTTATTGGTGATAGTTTAATGAAAACCAAGGATGGAGACCAATCAACCGTTTCGACCAATATGGAA
Source organism: Neobacillus sp. KR4-4 (assembly GCF_042136325.1). NCBI lineage: Bacteria > Bacillati > Bacillota > Bacilli > Caryophanales > Bacillaceae > Neobacillus > Neobacillus sp. KR4-4. Next base: position 18,346 of record NZ_JBHHJU010000039.1, on the reverse strand, counting down.
CAGTTTGCAAACGAATGGAAAGCGATTAAGAACACGGATAGTGAACAGGCTAAAAAGGTTGAGCAAGCACTTCAAGAGGTTCAAAGCTTACTAACCGAAGGGAATCTAGAAAAGGACGTTCTGTCAAAAAGTCTTTCGTCTCTCTCAAGTGCGGTAGTTCTCTATGACCAAGAACAAAATCCACAAGATAAAGAAAAAGGAAAAGAACAAGTAAAACAGATGACACCGCTCATCGCCGCATTAAAGAAATCGATTGAGGACGGGAATCAAGCAGTATTGAAAACTCAATATCAAACCTTGCTAAATAAATGGAATAGTTCGGAAAAAATTGTCCATGATGAGAGCATTGCTACCTACGGCAGTATCGAGAAATACATGGCTTTAATTCGAATCGCGATCACCCAGAGTCCGGTCGATTTAGACAAGGCGAAAACAAATATCGAGAAGCTATCAAGTGAAGTGGAAAATTTCTTAGCAGGGAAGGTTTCTAAACAGGTTCAAAGTGATTATACACTATCGGATCTCTCTATATTATTAAGTAAGGCAGAATCACAGATTTCACAAAAAAACTATAATAGTGCTGCTGACCAGTTAAATGAAGTCCTAAACGTATGGCCAATGGTTGAAGGAGATGTTCAGACGAGGGATAGTAAACTGTATAGTGATCTTGAAACCAAAATACCTACAGCTATTAGTCTCTTAAGTTCTGCTAAAGTCGATGGTCTAAAAGCAGAGGAGATTGTAACAGAAATAAATTCACGTCTTGCACCGTTAATTAGTAAAACTGATTATTCTTTATGGGATGCGGCATTAATTTTGCTGCGCGAGGGGTTAGAAGGGCTATTAATCGTCGCTACATTGCTTGCCTTTTTGAAGAAAATGGGTCAGGGTGCAAAACAGAAATGGATCTGGGCGGGTGTTGGCGCAGGTATCCTAGCAAGTGCAGTATTAGCCATTATTATTAATATTGTATTTTCAAGTATCGTTGCAGCTTCCAGCCGAGAATATATAGAGGGAATTACTGGAGTTGTTGCTGTGATCATGATGTTAACAGTTGGAGCATGGCTCCATAATAAATCCAGTATTGGGAACTGGAACAAATACATCAATCAACAAATGGAACAAGCCATTGCCAAAGGAAGTTTAGTTTCTTTTGCTTTCATTAGTTTTCTATCTGTGTTCCGTGAAGGAGCAGAAACCATCATTTTCTATACAGGAATTACCCCATACATTAGTATGCAGCATTTGGTATTGGGTGTGATCCTGGCAGTGGGAATCCTGGCCATTGTTGGGTTCGCCATTATTTACTACAGTGTAAAAATACCGATTCGCTTTTTCTTTAAAGCAGCAACTATTCTTATTTATATTTTAGCCTTTAAAATTCTTGGTATTAGTATCCATGCGCTGCAGATTTCGGATGTGTTGTCAACAAGCACCGTGCAACAGCTTCCGTTTATTGATTGGATTGGTTTATATCCAACTTTGGAAACAACAATTACCCAGTTATTATTAGTCATCGTCATTGTGGGGTTAACTTGGATGATCAAAAAAAGAACAATCATTACTAACATTTAAAAGGGCCTTAGGTCCTTTTTTCGTTACTCTAAAAATTTTCTCCTACTAATCAAAGAACTTGTCTCATAAGTTTATAGAAGTGAGATTAGTATGGAGGAGAAAAAATTGAGGATTTATTATAAGGGTATATTCTTTTTAGCTGCCGCTGCTTTTTTAGGGGAAGGTATTGAAGTTTTAGTAAATATGATTCTTGCTCGAGAATTAGGACCACACGGGCTAGGACTGTATATGTCCATTTTGCCATCAATATTCTTCATTGTATTACTATCAAGCTTTGAGTTGCCTGTATCCATTTCAAAATTTATTGCAGAAAGGGAAGACCGTTATCACCGTAATATCCTTCATCATGCCATTTCGATTACGATTGTATTCTCTGCTGTCCTTTTTTTAGCAGCTACTGTGATTATTCCGTTTATTCCTGTGTTTGATAAATACCATCCATATGTTAGATGGCTTGTTTTGATCTTAATTCCAATCATTTCCTTCACGTCTGTCGCGAGGGGATATTTTATGGGCAAGCAACAAATGGGGAAAATAGCAGTCTCTAATTTTTTAAGGAAAACCATTCAACTCGCTGGGTTGTTTCTCCTCTTTCGTTTGTTTGCCTTTGATACGTCTGAGTCATTGTTAATCGCAATTGGCACATTTATTGGCAGCGAGATTGTTGTGTTCCTATATTTATTTTACATGTTTATTATCCAATTCCAACAATTGAAACGACAACCGTTTTCTAATATGAAGCGCAAGGTAGTCCAAAAGAATTTAATGGCAGTATCGATTCCAACCACGGGTCTTCGGTTGTTTTCAGCATTCACTGGTGCCATACAGCCCTTTATCATTAAGTCGGCGTTGGTCCGTTCTGGCATGAGCGAAACAGTAGCGACCGAGCAATTTGGGCTGCTGATGGGGGTAGCCATGTCAATTGGCTTTTTCCCTGCATTTATTGCCCATTCCCTTATGGTTGTTCTAATTCCGGCTGTATCCAAGACTTACTCTCAGGGTGATTATCAAAAGCTCCAAAAAATGCTTCAACAGGTGATGAAGCTCACCTTTGTATACGGGGTCGCAGCAGTAGCTATTTTCTACTTTTTTGCACCCGAGTTAACTTCGCTATTTTTTAAATCAGAAACACCAGCTGTATTTTTACAATTACTCTGGCCATTTTTCCTATTTCACTTCTTTATCATGCCAATGCAGGCCTTTTTATTTGGACTTAATCTACTTAAAGAGACCTTTATTCATATCATTTGGTCGACCATCATCTCCTTTGCACTCATTCTCCTGCTTGCCGCCATGCCGGAATGGAGAATGAACGGGGTTATTATTGGCATGAATACAGGCGCTGTTTTGTTAGCGCTTATGCATTATATAACCATTTGTAAAAAAATCGGGATCAGTTTATTTATGCAGAGGCTCATTCAAAATCCTACTGAAAGATAAATTTAGAGAAAATTACTTCAGAACTGTAGGGGTTCCACTTTCCACTCCGTCTATTAATATGAAAAGTTATTTTTCGACATGGAGGTTTAGGAAAATGAAAAATGAATGTACCCCATCATTTGAAAAAGTGGTCATGGAATACGGTAGAGCCATTTATAAATATATTTTATCATTGGTGAAGCATAAAGAACTTGCTGAAGACATCTATCAGGAGGTATTACTCTCTGCATATTTAGCATATCCTTCAATAAAGGAACAATCCAAATTTAAAGGATGGTTATTTACGATTGCCATCAATAAATGCCGTGACTATTGGCGGAAAGAAAATAAATCAAAGCAATTTTGGAGGGAAGAAGTTTATTCCTATTCAGCCTCACTCGAACCAACCGTTATCCCGGAAGAGGAAGTGTTACATAAATTCTCTGCAGCACAAATGGCTGAAAAGGTTAACCTTTTACCAGAAATCTATAGATATCCTATTTATTTATATTACTATAAAGATTTTTCTCTCGTCGAAATTGCGAAGAAAAGTAACCTTCCCATGTCTACGGTTAAAACAAGGATGAGAAGGGCGAAGGAAAGACTCCGGCCAAAAATGCAGTCACTGGCATGATACCAGTAAAATATTCTTTGAGAAGGAGAATGTTCATCATGACTGGAAAAGGGGCAAAAAGAGGCCAGGCGCACTTGCAGCCATATATTTCAAAACAGTATTACCATCGCTATACCCCCATTGATCATGCGGTGTGGCGGTTTGTCATGAAGCAAAATCATTACTTTTTAAAGGATATTGCCCATCCCGCTTATGTAAATGGCCTGAGAGATTCAGGTATTAAAACCGAATCCATTCCAAAGGTCGATGATATGAATAGGAGCCTAGCCAAAGTTGGATGGGGGGCTGTAACGATTGATGGTCTAATTCCTGGTTCTGTCTTTTATGGCTTTCTCGCAAGTGGCCTTTTACCGATTGCAACAGAAATAAGAAATATCCAAAACATTGCTTATACCCCTGCACCGGATATGATTCATGAGGCGGCCGGACATGCGCCAATTTTATTGGATAAATCTTATCGGGAATTTGTAAGGAAAATTGGTGAGATGGGGGCAAAAGCACTCGCTAGTAAAGAAAAACTGGAGGTATTTAAAGCCGTCCGCCATTTAACGATTGTTGCAGAAGATCCTCATTCGACCCCTGAAAAAGTGAAAGAGGCAGAAAGGCTTGTGGCAGAAGCGAGGAAAAAGGTGAAGGGACTATCTGAATCAGATATGGTTTCAAGGCTTTTCTGGTGGACGGTAGAATATGGCTTGGTAGGTGACCTGAACAATCCGAAGATCTACGGAGCTGGTTTGCTTTCATCTGTTGGTGAGAGTCAAAGCTGTCTAGCCGATGATGTGAAGAAGATTCCATTTTCAGTTGAAGAATGCATTAAGACACCATATGATGTCACGAAGCCGCAGCCGCAATTATTTGTCTGTAAAGATTTTGATGAATTAGCAGCGGCAATTGATCATTTTGCTTCGACGATGGCCTTTAAGAAAGGCGGGACGGAAAGCCTTGATAAAGCCTTGCAATCTGATAATCTTGCAACATTTGTTTTCTCTTCTGGCTTGCAAGTGACTGGTACCTTGGCAACAATATGGAAGGATGACAAGGGAGAGGCTGTTTATATCAGAACCAAAGGGCCGACTGCACTATCTTTTGACCATAACGAATTAAATGGTCATGGCAAAGATACACATCATAAAGGCTTTGGAACACCAATAGGAGTTCTGGAAGGAAAGATAGCATTAGAGAATTGTTCGCTGTCTCAATTAAAGGATTTAGGTATAATTGAGGGAAGCGAAGCCGTATTGAAATTTGAAAGCGGTGTCAATGTGAAGGGGATTGTGAAGTCAATTTTGATGTCAGCAGGAAATCCTATCTTAATCTCTTTTCAGGATTGCCAAGTAACTTATCAGGGGCAAATTCTTTTTGAGCCATCATGGGGGACATATGATATGGCGGTTGGCGCAGCAATAACGTCTGTGTATGCAGGTGCAGCAGATCCAGATAAATTCTTTGAATGGCCAATAAATGATACAGATAGTCTGGTAGATGCAGAAGTTCAACGACTGAATGAACTTGAAAGCCTTTATGCAGAAATTCGCAGTCTCCGTGAGGGAACGGAATGGAATGAACAGTGTTGGACCAGATTGGAAAAAGTAATAGAGACCCTAGATCAAAAATATCCAAATGAGTGGTTATTGAGACTCGAAATACTCGAAATCTATAAGTTGCAAAATAGCAGCCATCCTAACGTTAAAATTATTTCGGAACTATTAGGAAACAAAAATTGGGGAAAATCAGTTAATCAGGTGATTCAACGCGGGTTCACTTTAATCAATAATAGTTAAAGGAAAAGGAGCTTGGGAATCCAAGCTCCTTTCTTATGCTGTCTAGCTCCAGCTCTCTTGCGCTTTTCTATTTAGTCCTTGCTGGAAAGAATTCCAAAAATGCGCAGGATGCTTATAAATAGGTTAATAAAGTTCAAGTACAAGTTTAATGCCATCAATGGTACTTCTTCCGGTCTGACCCCATAATGCTTCATGCGATTGAAGTCAAACAGAACATACCCGCTAAATACGATTACTCCGATGATGGAGAATGCAAGCATTGCGGTTGAGCCTAATGGGAAGAAAATATTATAAATGGAAATAACCACTAAGGCGAGTAAAGCAGCAAGAAGGAATCCGCCTAAGAAGGAAAAGTTCTGTTTTGATTTTGTTGCATAAATAGCAACACCAGTAAAAACTACGGTTGTACTAGCAAATGCCATGACAACAATATTTGCTCCTGCAGCAGCTGTGTAATAGGCTACGATAGGGAAAAGCGTAATTCCAGATATAAACGTAAAGAGATATAGGAAGGAATAAGAAATAGCCTTCTTACGTCTGAAAAAGAATGCAATCATGAGCATGACAAATTCTAGTATCGCTAGCGGCATAAATAAACTATCTGGAACAAAAACACCTGCCATTGTGCCCAAGAAAGCAATCGCAAGGGAAAGGGCAAACGTTCGTATAACAGAAGGTAAAAATTCAGTAGATGTTTGTGAATACAATTTTTTCACCTCGAAAATTATTTGTTACTTAACATATACGATAAATGGGTCAAGATGTTTCATTTTTTCTGAAAAAATCTTTATCTTCTTTTAGAAGATCGCGAATCTCTGCTAACAATTCTACAGTTGGGTCCGCTTTTACTACAACTTCAGCTGGTTCTTCTTTCTTTTTAAAGCGGTTGATAAATTTCACAAATAGGAAAATTGAAAACGAGATAATTAAGAAATCGACTACTGTTTGAATAAATTTTCCATACGCTAACGTGCCATAGGCAAGCTTAGAAAAATCGACTACTCCGATGATTAATCCAACTAAGGGCATAATAATATCGGCGACAAGAGATGAGACAATTTTTCCAAACGCCCCGCCGATAATAACACCCACAGCTAAATCAATAACATTGCCTTTCATGGCAAATTGTTTAAATTCATTCCACATAAGATCGTCCTCCTACCAGTTTTTTGATAATTATCTATTCTACAACTTAATCATCGATAATGGCAATTTCGAGTTCGACATGTCCGAGTAATCTAGGCAATCGGAAATATAAAAAAGAGCAGGTGATCCTGCTCTTACGCTTTATTAGAATGCCCAATTTCCGCCTCTAAACACAGGTTCTGTTTTGCCATCTGCGGTGATTCCATCGATGTCCATCTCAGTGGAGCCAATCATGAAATCGACGTGGGTGATACTTTCATTCAGACCGTGCTCTTTCAATTCTTCAGAAGACATTTTCTTACCGCCCTCGATACAGAAAGCATAGGCACTGCCGATTGCTAAATGGTTTGAGGCATTCTCATCAAATAATGTATTAAAGAAAAGGACATTTGATAGGGAAATTGGTGAATTATATGGTACAAGTGCAACCTCACCAAGGTAATGGGAGCCCTCATCGGTATCAACAAGGCGCTTAAGAATCTCTTCACCTTCTTCTGCTTTTACGCCAACAATTTTTCCATTTTCAAACGTAATCGAAAAACGGTCAATAATATTGCCACCATAGCTTAAAGGTTTTGTACTGGCAACTGTACCATTCACACCTGTTCGATAAGGGACAGTGAACACTTCCTCGGTCGGCATGTTTGCCATAAACTCGAAGCCATTTTCGTTAATACTGCCTGCGCCCACCCAGATGTGTTTTTCAGGAAGCTCAATCGTTAAGTCCGTACCAGGCGCTGTGTAATGAAGCTTTTGGTATCGTTTTTCATTTAAATAATGAACTTTTTCATGAAGAGTTTCATCATGTTTCTTCCAAGCTTCTACTGGATTTTCAACATCTGCACGTACTGCTTTAAAAATCGCATCCCAAAGCTTTTTGACTTGGTTTTCAACAGGCTCATCAGGGAATACTTTTGCAGCCCATTCAGGGGACGCAGCGGCGATAACCGTCCAACTCACCTTATCGGATTGTACGGCTTTCCGATAATTTGCCAAGGCTGTTCCGGCCGCTTTATTAAAGTTAGAAATTCGTTCTGGATTCACACCTTTTAACAAATCTGGGCTAGTAGAAATAACTGACATAAAGGCTGCACCCTTAGCTGCTAGGTCTTCCATTTCTTTGGCACGCCAAACAGGATACTCAAGGAATGCATCATCTGGAGCCAAGTCATATTTTGTTCTCGTCACAGTATCGTCGTTCCAGTTGACGATGACATTTTGTGCACCTGTTTCGTAGGCCTTTTTAACAATTAGACGAACAAAATTCGCTGCATCTAATGTAGCATTAACGACTAGAGTTTGACCTTTCTGAACATTTACCCCAACCTTAACAGCTAGTTCAGCATATTTTTCAAGTGTTTTTTGAAATTCACTCATATGTACGTCTCCCTTTTTTCTGAATCTTCCTATATTGTAGCGTTTTTAATTTGAAAAAGAAACTATTACCAATTAAGCAAATGGGCACCTAAAAAAAACAGTAAAGATTTTCATCCTTACTGCATTTTGCTGCCGTATACTTTTATATTAAAATAAACACCTGCGGAAAATAGTACTAAGAATGTAATAATACCTGATAATGATGTTGGAGCCATGAACTGGGATAATTCCATTGTTTCCACCGCCCTTATATTAATTATCTTTATAAGTTAATTATAATACAAATTGGGCAAATGTGAACAATTTAGTACAAATATTAAGAGATTATTGACCAGTATTTATATATGTGATTTAATATTTTGTTTTTCAAATGAATGGAACATGACCCAATACATCCCAGCACTTAACAAGGCAAGGAAAACCAACACGAAAAACGTCCAGCTATAGCCAAGTAATACCGTCATTGGAATGGCAAGTGGGGCAATGGTTCGGCTTATGGTAAATCGCAGGCTTGCAGCGGCGAAGTATTGACCGCGCATATTCTCAGGAGCAAGTCGCGATACAAAGCTTTGCTGGAGTCCAGCTCCCATTAACTCAGCAAACGTGAAAATCGACATCGCGATTATTAACCCCCAAATCCAAGTGGTTTGGCTAAATAGAATCATTGAAATGGCGTATACGACTGACGAGAGAACAAATACATTTCTTTCATAATAACTACTCATCCACTTTGTGACAATTACTGTCAGAAGTGCAACAAGGAAGCCATTTTCTGCGAGCACCAAACCAAAAGCCTGCTCACCATTGACAGAAAATGACCAATTTCCTATTGAAAATAGACTTTGAGCTTGGTAGACATCCTTTATATAAACTGGAATCAACAAGTCCAATTGCATAAATGTTTGTCCAGCTAATACACCTGCAAGGATAAAAAGCAGGAAAGTTCTATCCTTAACAATGAGAGAATAATCCTTTAGTTGATTTTTTAAAAAGTCATACCATTTCCCTTCAGACGAAAGAGAATTATGTGTAACGGGGACTGTCTCACGGGTCCATTTGGCCAGAATAAGTCCTAAGGAAATACAAATTAACCCAGCCACAAGTAATAGTTGGAAACGGTAATGAACATAAAAAATCGCTCCTAAAATCGGGCCAATCACAACCGCAATATTAATAGATGTATAAAAAATGGCAAACACATTACTTCTGTCCTTTTCATCTACTACATCTGCAACCATCGCTTGGCTTGCCGGCCAATAAAAGGAACCGAACACACCGGCTACTGCGAAAGCGATAAAGCCCATCCACGGGGATTCAAACCAGGGTGAGCTAGCGAAGCCAAATGCGATAAACGAAAGGCCTTGACCGATTGCTGATAGAACCATCATTCGTTTGCGCCCGAACCGGTCAGCACAGTATCCGCCCATAAGGTTAGCAAGTACAGAAAAAACCTGTGAAAAAACTAATAATAATCCTGCTTTACTTTTACCGAACTCTTCTGCGAAGTAAATCGTTAAGAACGGAAAAAACATCCAAAATGTGATATTCATCATTGCTTCGCTAAATAAGCGAACTTTTAAATTAGGATCCCAATCTCTAATCCTCATAGATTGTCCTCGTTTCTAAAATTATGACCAACCATAATACTACTAGCCGAATCGAAAAACTTACAACATAAATGGTAAGCACATCCTAAGTGCTTACCATTTATGATTATTCCTGATTGTTTAAGGCTTGTTTAAGTAAATCACCTAAGCTGGTTCCGAAATCTTCTTTTTGTGTGTATTTCTGGACGAGCTTTTGTGCTTCTTTTTTATTGACTGCTTTTTTCTTGTCCTCTGCTTTTTCAACGACATTACATCGGCGGCATTGGAAGTACGCACCTGCTTTTCCATTATGAATTTCCATTTTTTTATGGCATTGCGGGCACCGTCGGTTGGAGAGCTTTGGATCCTTACGTTTTCGGAAGGAACACTCTGGACTCGAGCAAACGAGAATTTTGCCTTCCTTTGTATTCCGCTCCTTTAGGAATTCGTTACATTCAGGACATCTTGAACCGGTTAAATTGTGGGCACGATAGGATTTCTCACTTTTTTTAATTTCAGAAACCAACTGCTCCGTTTGACGGCGAATCTTTTGTAAAAAGGCTTTCGGGTCCGCCTTTCCCTTGGAGATTTTCTCAAGTTCCTGTTCCCATTTTGCCGTTAGTTCCGGTGACTTTAATTCATCATTAACAAGATCAATGAGCTGCTTGCCTTTTTTAGTTGAGTGGAAGCGTCCATTCTGTCGCTCAACGACTTCCGTTTCTACAAGTCTTTCAATAATTTCTGCTCTGGTTGCTGGTGTCCCTAGTCCGAATTTCTCCATTTGTGAGAGAACATCAGCTTCGGAATAGCGTTGCGGCGGCTCCGTCCATTTTTGGCTGATTGAACAATCTTTTACCTCAAACGAGTGACCTTGAGCTAATTTTTGCAGCCCAGTTAATTGTTCCGCACCTTCTCTTCCTAACACCTTTTTAAAGCCCAATTCAATTACATTTGTTTCTTTGGCGATAAAGGTTTCGCCTTCCACTTTAAATGTTGCCTGTATGGTTTCAAATTCATAAGCAGGTAAAAACAGTGCTAAGAAACGTCTTGCAATGATGTCATAAAGTTTTTTTTCATCTGAATCAAGTTCATTAAGATTAAGTCTTTGTTCCGTTGGGATGATCGCATGATGGTCTGTTACCTTTTCATTGTTAAAGACGCGTTTGGCGAGCACAATCCCCTTGTTTGCTAGCAGTGGACGAACTTCTTCTTTATACCCAGAAGCCATACCATGCAAGCGGTCTATCATTGTGTTCATCATATCAGTGGTTAAATAGCGTGAATCAGTTCTAGGATATGTGACCAATTTGTATTGCTCATAAAGACGTTGTAAAACAGAAGATGTTTTTTTCGCAGAGAAACCAAATCGCTTGTTTGCATCCCGCTGTAATTCAGTTAAATCGTAAGGCAGGGGCTGGGGCTCTGATTTTTTCTTGCGATCAATTTTATCAAGTACAGCTTTCTTACCGTTTACTTTTGATTGGATCGCTTCAGCTTTTGCTTTATCGAAGATGCGCTTTTCATTGTCCCGTTCCCAATCTGTTGAAAGTGGGCCAATATCGGCTCGAATTGTCCAATATTCTTTTGGAACAAAGGATTGAATCTGCTGTTCTCGTTCCAAAACTAGAGCAAGAGTGGGGGTCTGAACCCGTCCTGCCGATAGGGGGTCTTTATATTTTGTTGTTAGTGCTCTTGTTACATTCAATCCGATTAACCAATCAGCTTCCGCCCGGCAAACGGCCGAATGGTAAAGGTCTTCAAATTGTTTACCAGGCTTTAATTGCTTGAACCCATCTTTAATGGCTTTATCTGTTTGCGAAGAAATCCATAATCTTTTTAAGGGTTTGTTCCAGCGAATCTTTTCAAGAATCCAGCGCGCAACTAGTTCACCTTCACGACCAGCATCTGTGGCAATGATACATTCGTTAATGTCTTTCCGTTTTGCTAAGGCTTCAATCGCACGGAATTGATGGTTGGTTTGCTTCATGACCATTAAGCCCATTTTTTGTGGAATAATCGGCAAATCCTCTAAATTCCAGGTTTTATATTTTGTGTCATAGTGTTCTGGCATTTTTAATTCAATTAAATGGCCGAGTGCCCATGTGACAATATATTGATTGCCTTCCATATAACTTTTATGTTTTTGATTGCAGCCAAGTACACGGGCAAGTTCCCTAGCCACACTTGGCTTTTCAGCAAGTACAAGAGATTTCATAGTTACTCCTTTCAGGTACATCCATTTTAACCTGTATATAGTATAACGGAATCTCAAGATATTTTGTAACCTAAGCATTTTTCCTTTCATTTATTATCTCGCTAAAGTATTATCGTCGTAAAATTCTGGAAATTAAATTGACAAATATGCTTAGCACACCATACAATATTATCACTAAGTTAAATAAAGAATGGAATGATACCCATGAGGCATCTGAAAAAATTCAATCAATTCATCATAAAAGAGGCTGGACTCCCAATCTATTAGATTCGGAATCCAGCCTCTTTCTTTATTATACTACAGTGGTAGAGGAGAGAGACGATATGATAACACTGACAGGTGGAAGTTTAACATTAGAGCAGATGAAAGATGTTTTATATCGAAAACAAAAGATCATGGCTTCAAGTGAGAGCCTGGAAGCAGTTAAGAAGAGTCGAGAAGCAGTTGAAAGAATTGTTTCTGAATCAAAAGTAGTTTATGGAATTACGACAGGATTTGGAAAGTTCAGCGACGTCCTTATTGATAAAAACGATGTTCAGGACCTCCAACTTAATTTAATTCGCTCCCATGCATGCGGGGTTGGTGAACCTTTTCCAGAATTAGTTTCCAAAGCAATGGTACTTCTACGAGCTAACGCTCTCCTCAAGGGTTTTTCAGGAGTCAGACCTGTTGTCATTGAAAAATTATTAGAGTTAGTAAATCAGGATATCATTCCTGTTATCCCACAGCAAGGTTCTCTGGGGGCAAGCGGTGATTTAGCCCCGCTTTCTCATCTTGCACTGGTTTTAATTGGCGAGGGAGAGGTATTTTACAAAGGGAAGCAAATGGCGGCTTTTGAAGCACTCCAACAAGAGGGAATTTTGCCTTTAACCTTGGGGGCCAAAGAAGGTCTAGCCCTTATTAACGGGACACAGGCGATGACAGCTATGGGTGTGATCGGGTATTTGGAGGCTGAACAACTAGCACATGAAAGTGAGCTAATTGCAGCTATGACAATGGAAGGGTTAAATGGAATTATTGATGCATTTGCGGAAGAAGTTCATGTTGCTAGGGGTTATAAACAACAAATTGATACAGCCGCAAGAATCCGTGGTTATTTAAGTGATAGTTTATTAACTACACAGCAGGGCGAGTTACGAGTTCAAGATGCTTATTCTCTCCGCTGCATTCCACAGGTTCATGGTGCATCGTGGCAAGCTCTGGATTATGTGAAAGAAAAATTAGAAATTGAAATGAACGCGGCAACGGATAATCCATTAATCTTTGATAATGGGGAAAAGGTGATTTCTGGGGGGAATTTTCATGGACAGCCGATTGCTTTTGCAATGGATTTTATGAAAATTGCCGTGGCTGAACTGGCGAATATTTCAGAAAGACGGATTGAAAGATTGGTTAATCCGCAGTTGAATGATTTACCAGCATTCCTTAGTCCTCAACCTGGTTTGCAATCTGGGGCAATGATCATGCAATATGCGGCAGCGGCACTGGTATCAGAGAATAAAACACTTGCCCATCCAGCCAGTGTTGATTCCATCCCATCCTCTGCTAATCAGGAGGACCATGTAAGTATGGGTACAATTGCGTCAAGGCATGCCTATCAAATTATCCAGAATGCACGAAGAGTTGTGGCAATTGAACTGATTTGTGCGATGCAGGCGGTGGAGATTCGCGGGATTGATAAAATGGCTGCAAATACTAGATTGTTTTACGACAAGGCACGCGAACAGGTAGCATCCATTAAACAAGATAGGGTATTCTCAAAGGATATTGAAAAAGCTGCTTATTGGCTTAAGTCAATCGATTTTTCACCATTTATTAGAAACTTAAGGATTGAAAAGGGACAATTCTAATAATGAATTCTTAAAAAATAAGAAAGATAAGTTTTTGAACTTAGATTACTGTCTAGCTCCAGCGCCCTAGCGGCTAGTGTCCTTCGCTCTCCGCCCTACGATAAGTCAACATCGAATCGCCTCCGGCTCTTCGTGTTTCCTTTATCTCAGTTGGAGTGCTCCAGGCCATACGCCGCTGACCAGGGCGCTTGCGCTTTTCTTAATAAAAAAAAGGCGTGAGATGCTCACGCCTTTTATTCTGTCTGATCATTTAGTAATCGGGCAGTATCTCCTCGATACTCATCCTCGTTTTCTACACGATTTTTAAACGCTTCACGTACAACTAGGAATTCTTCGTCACCAACTGCTTCTTTCGCATGTTTTTCTGTTAAACTGCCTTCCGGGAAGTTTCCTGGATGGTTTTTCTTTTTATGTTCAAAATGTTCTCCACGTGCCAATTACAACACTCCTTTCGTCTACGCAAGTATCATTCCCGAAACAGAGTGAAATAATTACTTTTTTAATTCCTTCCACAAAAAAGAAAAAGCTGAATGACAGTGGAATCCTTTTAATAGATTCAATCTTCACCAACTTTTTGTTTGGTGGAGTCTGGCTTGCATATGCGATCCAAAAAATACCCTGCAAACACAATAAATGCAATCGGAATTGAAAAATTCAACACATGGATAAAGGTCATTGTATGAAATCACCACCTACTCTAGAATATTAATAATATTCAGAAAATAATTTCGTTGTTTACATTATATGCCAATTTTCACAGCTTAGACAAATATTTAAGTTATATGTTGGAAAAGTATTCTGGTTTTGGCTAACGAAAGGAGTAAACAACAAGGTTTTTTCCAAAAACTAACTATTTTGACAGATGGTGTTTAGATTAAAAGTCTTAATTGGGATATTTTTGTAGAAATATGGTATAATTTGTTATAAATAATTGTGTGAAAATTTAATCAATACGACAAATTACAACAACCAACTAAAATAGGACTAGATATAATATCAATAACGATTAAGTAAATTGTCCTATCGAATTCAGTGACTTAAGTTTTATTAAATGTCAGAAAAAGGCAAACCTGTTGAAAAGCAGGGACGCAAAGCCGAGGGTCTAAGGCAGGTTTTTTGCTAGGATGGCCGGGCTACCTGGAATACATTCTGTATTTTAGGAGTGAGTATAGTGGTTATTACGAAAAATGAATTTGAAGTAATCGATCAGGAATGGATTGCACTCATATTGGAAGCAAAGGACTTAGGGTTATCCATAGAAGCAGTTCGTGATTTCTTGGTCACAGAGAGATGATAAGACACATGGAAGTACAAAAAAAGCATTCTACACAAAAATAACTTTTTTGTAGAATGCTTTTCTTTTTCAATAAGATTGTTTTATTTCTACTTATCATTTTGATTAATTCGCCATTTGTTAAATTCAAGGAAATCTCGAAATTGTTCCTTAGAAACGCCCGAATTCATTGCGTCCTTGACTAGATTCATCCAATCAATATCTAGTTCCTCTTTATTAATCTCTTCATGTATCAAGTGATCTACAGGAATATTTAAAACAACAGCGATTTTTTCTAGAAACTTTATAGAAGGATTCTCTTGTTTGTTATTTTCAAGGTTACTTAAATAAGATTTAGCCACACCTGCTTGAGCAGCAAGTTCGGAAAGTGACATCTTTCTATCTAAGCGAAATTTTTTTACGCGATCACCAATCATTTGTCTCACACCCAATTATTATTCACTCTACATTAATTCTATCAAAAAGAATAAGAAAGCACCATATTAAGAACAAATTAATAAGGAAAATATGTACTTTATGAAATAATATAGATAAAGTATTTTTGAAAAAATATCAGGATAGAGTTATATTAAAAGTGTTGCCTATTGCGGCATGTTTTATAATTTATTAGTGGTATGTTTTTAGTCGAATAACAATTTTGATTTGCATACATAAAAATAAATAAAAAGGAAGGGGACCCTACAATAATGATTGTCCTTAAATCACAACGTGAAATAGATGCAATGAAAAAGGCAGGGGAAATTCTAGCTGCCTGTCATAAAGAAATAGCTAAATTGATTAAACCAGGTATTACCACTTGGGAAATTGATGCCTTTGTGGAAGAATTTCTTAAGAAAAAAGGTGCGACTCCAGAACAAAAAGGCTATAAGGGCTATGAATATGCGACATGTGCAAGTATAAATGACGAAATATGCCACGGCTTTCCAAGGAAAGAACCTTTAAACGAAGGGGATATTGTGACGGTAGACATGGTTGTTAATTACAACGGTGCGCTAGCGGATTCTGCCTGGTCCTATGCAGTTGGAGACGTATCAGAGGAAACGGAGCGTTTATTAAAAGTAACAAAAGAAGCGCTGTATAAAGGGATCGAACAGGCCGTTGTCGGTAATCGAATCGGAGACATTGGGCACGCAATTCAAAAATATGTTGAAAGCGAAGGGTTTTCGGTTGTAAGAGATTTTATTGGCCACGGAATTGGCGCTGTAATTCATGAGAAACCGGATGTTCCTCATTATGGACTGCCAGGCAAAGGGGCAAGAATCAAAGAAGGGATGGTCTTTACAATCGAGCCCATGGTTAATGTAGGACGATATCAAACAAAAATGGATCTCAATGGCTGGACGGCAAGAACTATTGATGGAAAGTATTCAGCGCAATACGAACATACCCTTGCCATTACCAAAGATGGGACCGTCATCTTAACTGAACAAGATTAACAACAAACAAACCCGTTATGTGCATAACGGGTTTTCGCTTTATTTCTTTCGAAGGCTTCCAAGCTCTTCTACTAATGCTTGCATTTCATTAGGACTAAACGAATTTTTTCTTTGGACCATATCATAAATCTCTTTCAGTTCCTCGTACATTTCTTCATCAAAATGTGAAGGTTTAATCGCACCAAGGTTCAAGACTTTTAACTTTTCCTTTATTTGTTCAATCATAAATTCAACATTTTCAATCGACTTTTCAGATAAATTCATTTCGGTCATCCTTTCCGAATAATTATTAAGTTCATCTTTTCATGTAAGAAATTATATGTCAATAAAAAAATCATTAAAAGAGAATATGGACTTGCATGCACTCCGTCTATCTAGGAAAATAAAAATATGCAGGTTTTGGTATTTTTTACATGGGGTACTATTGATAATAACAAGGATTAAAGGAGACGTTAACATGACACAGAAAAATCAATTTTGGCGCGGAATGATACTCGGGGCCATTGCTGGCGGGGCCATTAGCCTTTTAGATAAACAAACACGTGAAGTGATGAAAGCAAACGTACAAAAAAACACATCAAGACTTACCTATGTTTTTAGAAATCCTGGTGAAATTGCGGAGAAAGTTAAGGAAACAGCTGAAAAAGTCAAGACAACCGTAAAGCAGGTTAATGAAGATATCTCCTTTATCACAGATAAGGTAGAAGAATTACGCGAATTAACACCTCAGGTAACTGACATGATAAAAGAAACGAAGGATACTTTCTCGAAGGATGATGAGGCGCTTCTTTTAGAGGAAGTGGCAGTCGAGGAAGATAAAATTGATTAAAAGGAGGATGTAGATGGAAAAGGGAGGAAATGTCCGCTCGTCTCTACTACGATTACTTTGGCATCGGATCGATGAAGATGACTTGCCAGGCTTAAGTGCGCAGTTGGCCTATTATTTTCTATTATCCTTATTTCCGCTCCTGATTGTTTTATTTACACTTCTTCCTTATTTTCCGATTCCACATCAGGATATGCTCGGAATAGTAAGAGATTTTGCCCCAAGCGAGGCCATGGATTTAATTGAGAAAAATGTTCATGATATCATGAACCATCGGAATGGGAGTTTGCTTTCGTTCGGGATCATTGGAACCATTTGGTCGGCATCGAACGGAATAAATGCGATCGTTAAGGCATTTAATAAGGCATATAATGTCAAGGAAAGCCGTTCATTTATTGTTTCAAGGGGAATGGCTATTTTATTAACATTTGGGATGATCCTGGTATTAATTCTTGCGATTGTTCTCCCAGTATTTGGTAGAGAAATAGGTATTTTTTTATTCTCTCAATTGGGCTACACCACAGAATTTATTAAGCTCTGGAATGCATTAAGTTGGCTTGTTAGTGCAATTATTTTGTTCCTTATTTTTACAGGGCTGTATTGGATTGCGCCAAATGTAAAATTAAAATGCCGAAGCGCCTTTCCAGGTGCCGCGTTTGCAACAGTCGGCTGGATTGTTTCCTCAATCGGATTAACATTTTACGTAGGAAATATCAGTAATTATTCGCTAACCTACGGCAGTATTGGGGCAATCATTGTCTTAATGATTTGGTTGTATATATCGGCATTTATTATTATTTTAGGTGGAGAAATCAATGCCTTTTATAGTGAAAAAAATCGTAAGAATTGCTAATAGTTACCTTCATGAAACTTGCCTATCTGTTCAAACTAAGGAGGCAGGATACTTTCACCAAGGAGGTTCTTATTATGACAAAGAAAACAAAAAAAGATGGCGGTACAAAGCAAAAGGGTAAAGGAAGCAAAGGAAATAAAACTTCCGGTTCAGCAAACGGTTCTAATGGTTATCACTAATGGGCTTTTCTTCATATAAACAAAAAGACCGGATGAATGTTCATCCGGTCAGACTGTCGACAAATCCGAAGGATTTCGGGTTTTAAATCGACAGTCTTTTTTGTTTGGCTCATTAAACTAGTCTGTTGATTTCCGTTCCAGGCGGCTTCGCTTTCCGCGGGCGGTTCGGGGAGCC
>NZ_JBHHJU010000038.1:0-47681 GCF_042136325.1 Neobacillus sp. KR4-4 | reverse complement strand
AGATAAGCTATATTCTGTAAATGATGACTAGGAGGAGCCGTGTGCATTAATAGTGCAAGCACGGTTCTGTGAGGGGGGAGAACACAATCTACCGTAAGGGTAGAGAGGTTCTCTTCTACTCGACTAGATAAACAAGAACAATGTAAATTCATAAATGATTAATTGACGTAATTTACATATACTATTAAGTATTAAGGAGATGAATAAATGGAAGAAGATTTTTATTTCTCAAAAAAGCACTTTATAAGTGGTTTGCTGATGCCGAAAAGTATAGGTGGTTTGACGATGAAAAGAGGTGATGTATCACTTGCTAAGATTAATGATGTGTGGGAAAAATACACAGAATCTGTACCAAGAGGAAGAAAACCTTTGTCAAATCATGATGATCTAGTTTGGATTGGTGGAGGGAAAGATGTGGAGATTGAACGGGAGCAACTTTCACAAGAACAGATTGAAACTCTCATTATAGGAATGAAAAATAATCATTAATTCTAAGTACGAAGATGCTTTTATATAGAAGAACTGATAGTCAGCTGCCATACTTGGCGGCTGTTTCTTATTGACTAGGGATGCAGGATAGTGAATATGAAGAAATAAAGGTGAGTTAGTTTAAGATATCATAGGAAATTTTAGCTATCGGTGTAGTAAAGGTGACTCAAAAATGACCTAATTAATCTTAGGGATTTATTGAACCAAGGGGTAAAGTAAGGATGTTGCGACAGCGGGGTTGAAAAATAAAATACCTTGAAAACCGCTTGTGTTTCACCCCAAAAAAAAGCACCCGATTATTCGGATGCATACTTAATTATTCCGTGTAAATAAACTGAGTATTCTCGTAGTACACATTCTCTTAACTTGATTTTTCCTTCACTAACTAATTCTCCAACCAATTCTTCAATCTTTTTTACATCTTCATTTGTAGCTTTAGGAATCTCTGTTGAAAACAAATTACTTCGACTGGCATTGTGTAGTTTTCTTAATAATTCAACTTTATTCATTGGGTCATCCCCTTTACCTATAGGATTCGACATAAAGGAGGTACTTTCCTTTAAGTTGTTTCACAAACGGGGCAGGTTAATAAAAGAAGGGATCGGTTAAACGTCCATCATGTAGTATGATTGAATTTAATCCTAGTTAATAGTCTACTTCAACTTTCTACCGAATAACATTTTATTGGTAGGTATTTTTTTGGAAGTAGAGGTGATATCTTTGATACAAAAATTACTGCTTTCAATGGAGCAAATGATTTACCTAATTCAAAATGGGTTACAAAAAACGAATTCACCAAAGGATGTAACCATTATAGGTGCAGGGATATCTGGTTTAGTTGCTGCTTCACTCTTAAAAGAAGCTGGACATCGGGTTACCATTATTGAAGCAAATAACAGAATTGGCGGAAGAATTTACACAAAAAGGGAACCTTTTATTAATAATCAATATATAGATCTTGGGGCAATGCGTATACCTTCATCTCACCATTTAGTTTTTGAATATATAAAAAAATTTAATTTACAATTCAACGAATTTATTAATAGCACCCCTAATGATCTGATTTACATCAATAATATATTAACAAATGAAAAAAATTATAGAACCAATCCAGACCAATTAAGATATAAAGTCTACCCAAGTGAAAAAGGAAAAACTGCAACAGAGTTACTATTATTAGCAGTTGGTCCAGTTATTGATTTTATTAACCAAGATCCCGAAAAAAATTGGGATATAGTTATTAATAGGTATGATCATTTATCAATGGCTAACTTTTTGAAATATAACCCTGTGGGTGTATCCTTATCTGCTGAAGCAATCGATATGATTGAAACGATGGTCGGATTAGAAGGATTTTCTGAACTTGCATTTACTGCAATATTAAGAGAAGTTTTAGTACTCCTTACAAAGAACCTAAAACTTTATGAAATTTCAGGGGGTACTGATCATCTTATTAATGGATTTTTACCACAACTAAAAGACGATATTATTACTAATCAAAGAGTAAAAAAAATTATTCAACAAGAATCAAACGTAACAATCTATACAGAAAATCAAATACTAAATACTGAGCATCAACTTACAAGCGACTTTGTTATTTCAACAATTCCTTTTTCTTTATTGAATTTCGTAGATTTACTTCCCTTTGAGTCTATTTCATATGATAAGAGGAAAGTTATTAGAAAGATACATTATGCAAATTCAACTAAAATAGGACTTCAATTTAAAACTAGGTTTTGGGAAAAATATGGGTTATATGGAGGGAAAATAACAACCGATTTACCAATCAAGTTTGCATATTTTCCTAGTCATGGTCAAGAATCATCGGACAGTACAGGGATTATGTTAGCTAGCTACACATGGGAAGACGATTCTAGTATTTGGGATAATATGACACAACAAGAACGTATTAAAATTGCTTTAAATAATCTTTCGTATATATTTGGAAATCAAGTGTTTACGGAGTTTTTAATAGGATATTCACATAATTGGTCTGAATTTCCTTATTATGGAGGAGCATTTGTCATGTTTAAACCCGACCAAACAAAAGAATTAGGTCAACATATTAGTACACCAGAAGGGAGAATTCATTTCGCAGGATCACATTCATCTACTACACCAGGTTGGATTCAAGGCGCGATTGAAGCAGGAGTTAGAACAGCGTATGAAGTTAATAATAGGTAAGTTTTATTTAAATATCAAAAGATGAACTTCCACAAAAAGGTCATCTTTTATTGATAATTAGAGTATTTATTTAAACAGATTACTGAATATAAAGGATTTTCTTATTCAATTAGCGCATGCGTTAGTTTAAAAAGAACCGGAATTTTATAACAAAGAAAACTCGCCAATTTTGGGGCGAGTTTTGCTTTTTTTATGCCATTTACGATGTCAAAAGGACTGTCATTTCTGTGCATTTTTTTATTAATGCACCTCAAATCGGAACTTTTACAAATTTGAAATCGGCGCAATCACTAAAATTAACGTTTATTTAATTCATCAAGATGATTCGGGGGTGTCAGGCACTGATTTTCTAACTAGCTGTGTTATTTATTGCTAGGGAATGCAAAGGATAGATCACTATTATCATTTGATGATAACCAGCGTTCTGAAACTGTTTTGGTCTTTGTATAGAACCGTGCTTGATCTGGGCCAAACATTTGCCCGTCGCCAAATCTTGAGCCCTTAAAACCAGCAAAGTTATGAAAGCCTACTGGAATTGGAATTGGTACATTCACCCCGACCATTCCTACATCAATTTCAGTCGTGAATTTTCTGGCTGCCAGCCCATTATTGGTATAGATGGTAACACCATTGGCTAATTCTTGCTGATTAATTAATTGGATGGCTTCTTCTAAAGAATCCACACGGACAATATTACGAACAGGGCCGAAAACTTCTTCATCATAAATTTTCATACCTGGTTTTACATGATCAAGCAATGTTGGTGCCAGGAAGAATCCTCCGTCATTTTTGGTAATGTCTTGATTACGGCCATCACAAACGAGGGTTGCCCCTTCTTCTTCACTGAGGTCAATTGCTTTTAAGATGTTTGCTTTTGCTTGCTTGGAAATAACGGGGCCGTAATCTGCACCGTCTGTAAAAGCACCAACTTTTAAGCGGCTAACCTTTTCTTTTAAAATTTCTACCAAGCGGT
Organism: Neobacillus sp. KR4-4; assembly: GCF_042136325.1. Lineage (NCBI taxonomy): Bacteria > Bacillati > Bacillota > Bacilli > Caryophanales > Bacillaceae > Neobacillus > Neobacillus sp. KR4-4. The sequence goes on along the minus strand of NZ_JBHHJU010000038.1, from coordinate 44,035 downwards.
CCGCCGTTTCTTGCCCGACCGGCATTAATGTAGAAATGGCCATACACCGTTGTGAGGCAGCCCCATACCCTGCACTGATGAAAGCATTCGCTACTTGTTCTAAATCAGCATCAGGCATAACGACCATATTATTTTTCCCGCCGCCTAAGGCAACAACCCGTTTTCCATATTTAGCGCTCGTTTCATAAATATAGTGGGCCACTGGTGTCGACCCGACGAATGAAATCGCCTGTACAGCTGGATTTTCAAGTAGTTCATTTACCGCCTCTTTATCACCATTGATAACTGTCCAAATACCATCTGGCAGGCCTGCTTCTTTCCATAATTCACAAATATATAAAGCAGTCATAGGTACACGCTCAGAAGCTTTTAAAATAACCGCATTTCCAACGGCAACGGCCATGCTTGTTTGCGCTAATGGCACCATGATTGGAAAATTGAAGGGAGAGATGGCGGCCACTACACCAAGTGGATATTTTGCTGAATAGGCATTAATTTGTCCGCCTACATTTACGGAATATTCGCCTTTCATGAAATGAGGCGCATTCATCGCTAAATCTACTGATTCTAATCCACGAGTAATTTCACCCTGTGCATCTTCGTCTGTTTTTCCACTTTCGGTGCAGATTAATTCGATTACCTTATCTTGATTTTTCTTTAGTAAGTTTCGGAAATTCAGGACGATTTCTGCGCGTTTCGCCACGGAGAGATCACGCCATGCCGGGAAGGCAGCTTCTGCTTTTTTTATGGCACCTTTCACTTCATTAGAGGAAGCTAATGGTACTTTCGCAATGACTTCGCCTGTTGCCGGATTGAACACCTCTGAAAAACGGCCGCTTTCACCCTTGGTCATTTTTCCATCAATAAAATGCGTAAGTTCTTTCACGTCAGTTATGTTTGTCATCTATTCGTTCTCCTTTCGATTTGAAAAGATTTATAAAGATTCAATTGCTTGAACTAATTTTGCTAGAATAAAATCCTTTTCCTCTAACGTAATATTTAATGGTGGGGATAAGGTTAATACGTTGTTGTATCCTGCGACGGTTACACCATTTTTTCCAATAATGAGTCCTTGCTCTTTACACTTTGCAATTACTTGATTGACCTTTTCTACAGCTAAAGGGTTTTTTGTCTCACGGTCTTCAACTAGCTCGATTCCAACGAGCAATCCTTTTCCGCGAATATCACCAACATGTGGATGTTGTGCTATTCTAGTTTTTAATTCTTCTATTAAAATCGCACCCATTTCGGTAGATTGCTCAAATAGATTTTCTCGTTCCATAATTTCTAAATTTTTTAAAGCCACGGCACATGCCGCCGGGGAGCCCCCAAATGTATTGATATGACGGAAGAAGTCATAATTTCCGCTTTTCGTAAACTCTTCATAAACTTCTCTCTTGACTGCCGTTGCTGAAAGTGGCATATACGCGCTGGTCAGTCCTTTTGCCATGGTAATAATGTCTGGCTGTACCCCATAATGTTGGTGGCCAAAGGCTTTTCCTGTCCGTCCAAAGCCGCAGATGACTTCATCGACAATTAATAAGGCACCATGCTTCTCGCACACTTCTTTTACACCCTTTAAGTAATCATCTGGAGGCATAATGACCCCGCCGCCTGTAATAATCGGCTCCAATATCATAGCCGCAATCGTTTCTGAATGTTCCCATGTCATGATTTCGTCTACTGCTTTAACAGAAGGTAAATCGGTTGGATTCGTAAATCCATCCTCATTGGAGCGATATTGATCCGGGGCTTTCACATGAATAAAACCAGGTGCTAATGGTTCGTATTTATATTTCCGTTCAGCTTGCCCTGTTGCGGCAAGTGCTCCCATGGAGTTCCCGTGATAGGCGCGATACCGAGAGACAATTTTATAACGGCTGCCTTGCCCTTTTTGCTGGTAATACTGCCTGACGATTTTAAAGGCTGTTTCATTTGCCTCAGAGCCGCTATTGGAGAAAAATACTACATAATCTCCACCTAATAACTCGCTGATTTTTTCAGCCAGTAAAATCGCCGTAGGATGCCCATTTGTTAATGGTGTATAGTTATTCTCGAGAAGCTGGTCATATGCCGCTTTTGCAATTTCTTCTCTTCCATACCCAACATTTACACACCATAGTCCCGACATGGCATCCAAATAACGATTCCCCTCAATATCTGTCAGCCAAGCACCCTCCGCTTTTTGAATGATGCTAGTAGCTTGAGGGTTATACGGCTTCATTGAATGCCATAGGTATTTCTCATCTTTCGTGACTAAATTTTCACCTGTTTGAACATTTCCCATCCTGAGTCACTCCTTTACAATTTGTTTCATCTATCTTTATTGTGAAGGGTAATGACCCTATAATCATCAGACATAATGTAAAACGTTTTCAAAAGATGTTTAACATATTGACAACATTTCATCGCCTCTTACATACTAAGAGGATTTTTGTGCCAAGTATAAATAATGGCTACAGTCATCGTGAGGATAAATTAACTTCCTATGAAGACCTACGCTTAAGGTGCGAACGTTATGCTTATTAGTGTATTATGCCGTGAAAAAGTGTGATAGAAAAAAGGATCAGTTCTCCGCTGTTTTAACGCAGCGGGGACTGATCCTTTTTCCTCATTTGATTAGATTTATTACATAAAGGCGGACACTTATGACGTATTTTAAGAGATTTATGACATAATTTTGGTTACTTATGACGTACTTTACGAAATTTACGACATTTATTGGAAAAATACTGGTAATTAATCTGAGCTGGATAAGCTTGTTCCTTTTCTAATAAAAAGGAATAGGATAGAGTATCAAACGGTTGATTGGAAAGAATGCTGAAAACGCATTGGATTTTTGCGCTCCCTAATAGAAAAGGCCACTCCCATTTGCAGAGTGGCCTTAATCGTTTAAATATTATCGTTTGGAAGCATTCAGTACAAATAATAGTTTTCCAAATTTGGTGTAACTATTCTTTAGAATCATCAAAATTCTTAGGTCGTTATTTTAGATCCATCAAATTTTGTAAGAGAGAATCCTTTGAAACTCTCATTATAGGTTCGCTTGTAATCTCTTAAGATTCCTATGGCTACAGCTTCTCCAAGTAACATACCATTGATCGCACTGCTACGGTAGTGAACCCCAGCAATCGTCCGCCCAATGGCAATATTTGCTGCAAGTTTATTCAGTTCCCCTCCTAGCGTTAGCTTCCCATCGTAAGGCAGAAGGTGAAGACCGTCAGAACTTGCTACAACCGGATCGGGTATTTCATACGATTCATCAAAGAAGGCTTTCATCATTGTTACCATCGCCCCAATAAAGGCGGCATGACCGGAAGGATAAGAAGGGTGAGTTGGACATCCTTCTGAATAAGCTTGAGGAAGCAAGTACGTACCGAATTTATTAAATGTTTGGATAAGTGCTTCCGAACTCATAACCACCGGATTGATGGGGTAATCAGCACCCATCATCTTATTATGAATCCGACCACCGAATTCTTCGGGGCGGAGCCGGCGATGAACGAGCCATTTTTGGAACCAGACTGCATCAAGGGCTGGACGTGAAGCTCTTGTGATGAAGTCCAAAATATGCGGGACCCCAAAGGTAGGAAATCCAACTTGTGTGGCAGAGTTAAAATAAGGATTTTCCTGATCTAATGCTTTACTGCCATAGCTTAGCAAAAGGTAACAAGCCATTAACCCGCTATCAATCGAACTATCATTGTGTACCCATTCGGCTAAATCCCGGCCATTGCGAATATAGCGGGGTACGGAATCCATCTTTTTGTTATGAGGATTTGAGCCGTTTTGTACGGCCAGCCATTCGCTATAGGAAGTTAGATGGTCATCCCCTGGCAAAATAGTATTGTATTGTTGGATAATTTCAGTAGAAACAAAGGGGATATTTTTCCATAAAAATTGTGAAATATAAGGCCCTTCTATGCTGCCTTGATAGTTCCCGCGGAACAATGTACCTGTCGTGACTTGTCCATTGATTTTTGGCCCATTAAAAACAGGCAGACCTGAAAGTTCTGCGGCTGCATCCTTTGTTAATTGGTTGCTATCGTATTCATTGAATGGAATGTCTCTTGCAAGTGCTTGCCAATAAAGCTCAACCATTTCTCCAGCAAGATCAGCACTGCTAAAGTCTGGAGGTGCGTGAAGAACCAGCTGATGACTATCGGGTCCGACTAAGTCATATGCATATGCAGACTGTGGATTTACCAGCTTCGCAGCACCACCCATTGGAATCTTCTCAAAATCTTTCGAGTCTCCTGATTTCAAAGCTTCTAAATAATTATGATATGCTTTGAGATTAACCTCTCCTAACTCATTATGCGGCAATGCTTTCGAATAACTGGCTATTTTATTTGGATACCTATCTTCATCCCCATTATTTCGATGGTTGACCAGCGGCTGATTCTTATAGAATTTCGCGGCCTCCATACGAATTTCAAATGCTTTATCGCGTCTTTCGGCAGGAGATAAGGGACCGAGAAGACACGAATTTATATACCTGGACATTTTTTTAATTACCTTTTTAAATTTGTGCTTGTCCAATAGATCACCTCTATTTATCGTATTCATTTTTTCTTTTTTTGTTTATGAAATTTATTATTTTTATTATTCTTGGAAATGGCATTGGGGGAAAATATATTAAACTCTTGGTCTCAGAATGGTATGGTCGAAATATAAAAAAATAAATTGACAAATTTTAGAATCCTATTAAATGTAAGATAGTTTTATCCTCAAATTCTTCTCTAACTATTCTTTTTATATTAACTACTCCGCAAGTCTTTAAACGGTAAAAAAAAGCACTTTCTCAACTAGCCGACAAAAAGATGTTGATTCCCGCATCCGGGATCAAGAGGGTTCGCTCTTATCGGTTGGGGGATCATGTTAAACACCCGATCAGATAAATAAGCGGAAAAATTCCGCTTATTTAGAAATTATCATTAAAAATAACCAAAATAGCCGGAGAAATTCCTCCTATTTACTCGAAAAGCGCGAAAATGGTGGATTTCGCTTTGAATAACCGGAAAAACTTCCCTTATTTACCCCAAAACGAGCTCCATTCTGCATTTAACCGGAAAAACTCCGCTTATTTTCCGATCGCGCCGGTGCCGCAAAACAAAAAAGCCTGTAGACCAGACGAGTCTACAGGCTTTTGGCCTCAATGATTTAATAGTTTCTGAATCACGAGGTTTGTTAGATTTGGTACGATTTCAAAGGAGTAAGTCATTTCTAGTCTTTCAAGTTTCTTGTGAGCATCTAGACCATAAGGGCCGATGTTGATTACTGGTACATTGATATCGCGAATGTCTTGGTAGTCTACAAAGAGCTTGGTGCCCCAGCCAGGGTTATTGTTCGATTCGGCATTAATACCGGCTTCGTCATCACTAAGCGCAACAAAACTCATATCTGAGATATAAGGGAAAAAGTTACGTGTCACCATCGGATGTTGATAGTATGGCTGGAGCTCATCCACTGCTTCATCCAAGGCCGTAATTAAAGCAAGCTCGTCCGTTGTTTTCCCTGTCAATTCAATTCGTGGAGAGTACAGGGATGAGTAAAACAGAATAATGGCCGGATTTTTATCCTTCATCCATTTCCATGCTTCCTCGACCACTTTTGCCGCAAACATGCGCGTATCTAGTTCTGTATTTTTTAAAAGCTGTTCTTTAAATTGACTCATATGTGCCGTGAACGCTTCGCCGTTCTCTTCAACCAATAATTGTTCCATTTCCTCGTACGTCATCACTCTAGGTTTCCAAGGGTGCTGTACATAGGGTTCGCCGCTTAATGTGCTGTATTGTTTATACCTTTCTTCAAAGGAAGTCAGGGCATTGGTAAAAGCAATGATCGCTTGTTCCCTTAATTTTTCAAGCACGTCCTTTGGCGACCAGGAATGAATAAAGAAATTGTAATAAACATAGGCAGCTAAGGCCGTTTGAACGGTATAAGAAGGCTTCAAATCCGTTTGTTTTAACGAAACAGGAGGCACGGTTGTTTCACCAAATGCTTCGTTACAAAGCTCTGGATTGTAATTGATTTGCCTGGTCAGCTCGGCGGCAATAAAGTTCGGATCAAGTCCCTCAAAGGCGGAGCCTACATGCGTTTCTGCTCCTGTAATAAAGAAAGATGGCAGAAGCTTTCCGACGGTCCCTTTGTAGATATAGCGATTTTCGTCGCCTTCATATCTTGGTGAAACGAAATCCGCATTAATCGCGGCTACATAGGTAAACCCATGTTCCTTTTTCCAGCGTTTCAATGTTTTCAATGCGGAAAGAACACCGTGTGAACTGTCCTCTTCGTCACATTCTGATAAGAGAACGATGTTTCCGTCTAGTTCTTCAGGGTGCTCGGAATAATAGTTTAAGAGATATAAGTGGCTGGCAACCCCGCTTTTCATATCAAGGACGCCGCGGCCAAATAACCAGTCGCCTGAGTCTAAATGCTCTTTAGCGGCAGCCGGCAGCTGTTCCGTTTTTAGTGACTCCATCAGTTGGTCTGGGAAGCAAGCCTGGTCTTTTAAATGGTTAAAATCTTCAATCCCAACCGTATCAATATGACCCATCAAAATCACCGTGCGGCTGCTATTTCCCTTCGTTCCTTTCACAAAAGCAAGAACATTATAACGCTCTTGATCGTCGTTGAGTGTTTGTTCTAACACTAGGTGGCTAGGGTTTTGTGAAAAATAGGGAATAGAAGAAATCATAGAATATAAAGACTGTGCAATGGCCTTTTCGCCATTGGTATTAACGACACTTTCAATGTTTACAAGCTGTTTCGTGAATGTCAGCACATCCTCACGACATTGCAACATACGCCTGACCTTCTTTTCTAGTAAATTGGTATTTAGAAAAAATGTATATCAGAAGAGAAAGCCCGTCAAGTCTTTAATTTTGATAAAAAATAACATCAAAAATATTATTGCAAAAGTAAGAATATTTATATATACTAAAACTTGTTTCATTAAACTAAATATAAATCCTCATCTTTAAGCATTAGATGGGGTAGAGGTCGCGATTGATATTAGTATCCTATTGGAGATTCAGTGAAATCTATGAAAATAGGAAAAAGGATCCATCGCCGAAGCTTCTGAAATCACTGCGTTCAGAAAGCTGGGTCTGCACTCGAATAGGGGCAGAACTGTCACAGTTCCTTGGAATTGTGGAGAACTATCTTCACCAATGCTAACCGATGAGGGTGTGTAGAACACCGTCATACTCACATGGACGGTGTTTTTTTTATTACCTAGGAGGGGATTTTTATGAAAAAGTTTGCATTTTTATTAGCAGCGGCGATGATGTTGATTTTATCTGCTTGCGGCACGGAGAAGCCTGATGGAGAAAAGGCAGCAAAAGCAAGTGGCTCTAAGCATGAGTTAGTGAAAAAAGGGCTGTTAACATTCTCGATGACCGGGCAGTATCCACCGTTAAACTTTAAGAAAGACGGTAAATTGACTGGATTTGATGTTGAAATTGGAACAGAAATTGCTAAGAGAATCGGGCTTGAAGCCAACCCTGTAACCAATCCATGGGAAACGATTATCCAAGGATTAAAGGCAAACAAATATGATGCCATTATTGGAAGTATGACTGCTACACCTGAGCGAGATAAGCAAGTTGATTTCACCAATCCATATTATTTATCTGGTGCACAGATTTTTGTAGCGGAGGGCAATTCTGCGATTCAATCGAAAGAGGATTTAAAAGGCAAAAAAATTGGTGTTATTCAAGCAAGTACGTGGAAAGACATGGCCGATGAATTATCTGATCAAGTGAAAGGCTATCCAACAGACGTTAACGCCCTTCAAGATTTGGCGCTTGGCCGTTTAGATGCGGTCATCACGGATAAGATTGTCGGTGTGAGTGCTAAAAATGAAAAAGGCTTAAAAATTAAGGCCATTGGCGATTTATTGAATGAAGACCGTGTCAGTGTAGCGGTAGCTGAAGGAAACAAAGAGCTCGCTGAAAAAATCAACGAAGCCATCCAATCGATGATTGACGATGGGACGTATGAAAAAATCAGTATGAAATGGTTTAATACAAACATCATGGAAAAGTAAGAGAGGATCAAAGATTTTAGTGTAAGCACCTGATGTGGGTGCTTGCACGATTCAACGAAGGAGGTACGCATCATGATATTTATTGAAAATATTATCAGTATTTTTAGTGAACACGGAATTGCTTTTTTGAAAGCTTCTTGGATGACCATCGCGATAACGGCCATCTCGCTATTATTTGCCATGGTGATTGGTATAATTTTCGCGGGCTTTAAAATTTCCTCTAGTAAAATACTAAATCGCATTGCCGATATCTATATAGGTATTATTCGTGGAACGCCTCTCATTGTTCAGATTATGTTCCTTTATTATGGACTTGCCAATATCGTGAACCTGGACAGCTTCACGGCAGGGGCTCTGGCATTAGGTGTACATACAGGAGCCTATATTGCGGAAATTTTTAGAGGAGCGGTGCAATCCATTGACCGCGGACAGATGGAGGCGGCAAGGTCACTCGGAATGTCCTATTCTCTTGCGATGAGGAGAATTATTTTCCCGCAGGCTTTCAAAAGAGCAATTCCGTCTTTAGCCAATCAGTTTATTATTGGCTTAAAAGATTCTTCCCTTGTTGCCTATATTGCCGTGACGGATCTATATAACACGGCTCTTAGTGTCCAAGGTGAAAACTATATGCCATTTGAAACGTACTTTGTTGTCGGCGTCTATTATTTGATTATCGTTCTGATTTTCACATGGGTTGCTAATCGGATTGAAAAGAAAATGGATGTCAGCAGACCTAAGGAGGCAGTAATCGCATGATTGAAATGAGCCATCTTTCAAAATCCTTTGGTAAGCTTGACGTATTAAAACAGATTAACTTAAGTGTAGAAGAGAAAGAGGTCGTTGTTCTGATCGGTGCCAGCGGCTCTGGTAAAAGTACGCTGCTTCGCTGCCTCAATTTTTTAGAAGTGGCAGAGAGCGGTGACATTATCATTGATTCTGAAAAAATAGACCTCGCAAAAACAAACTTAAATAAAGTAAGAGAAAAGGTAGGAATGGTGTTTCAGCATTTCAATCTTTTTCCTCATAAAACAGTCATCGAAAATATTATCGAAGCACCGATGTTTGTCAGAAAGGAAACAAAGGAAGCAGCGAGTTCCAAAGCCATGGCCCTTCTTAGAAAGGTAGGCTTAGAGGATAAAGCCAATTACTATCCAGAACAATTATCCGGCGGGCAAAAGCAGCGGGTAGCAATCGCGAGAGCATTAGCGATGGAACCAAAAGTGATGCTTTTTGATGAACCGACTTCAGCGTTGGATCCTGAACTTGTTGGTGAAGTGCTGCAGGTAATGAAGGATCTCGCACGTGACGGGATGACGATGGTGATTGTGACACATGAAATGGGCTTTGCGAAAGAAGTGGCCGACCGAGTCATTATGCTGGCAGACGGAAATATTATTGAAGAAGGACATCCAAATGATATCTTTGTCCATCCAAAACATGAACGTACAAAAAGGTTTTTGAACCAAATATTATAGAATGCCATCAAACTTGCCTTGGAGTATTCAAGGCAAGTTTTTTATCTTATGGCTCTGTTATAGCTTAATGATGATTTCTCTGTGTTTGAAAAATAAACGGGGAACTTCCGTTTAAATTGGGAAATACCCATATTTCCTTAAAAATAAAGGGAGTTTCGGATTCCCTTTTCCTGATATGCCATATATTTTAACCCTACTTTTGTACAACATTTAGATACATAGGGTGGCAGCCCTTGCCTTTTGTGTAAATATAGATATTAGGATAGTTGATACCACGGACAACGGAAGCAAAGGAACGCCCCCGCGCTTTCGAATTTCTCTTATTTCCACACATCATTCGCAATCGAAATCACATGTCTAACTTTATCCCATTGCTGTTCCTCTGTTAATAGATTTCCCTCTTCGGTAGAAGAGAATCCGCATTGCGGACTTAGGCATAGCTGGTCTAAGTCTACATACTTTGCAGCTTCTGCAATACGGGCTTTGATACGTTCCGGGTCTTCTAGGTCACCGAACTTCGATGTAATTAGACCAAGAACAATTTGTAAATCTTTCCGATTAACGTGTTGAAGCGGTGCAAACCCGCCAGAGCGCTCATCATCAAATTCTAAGAACAAGCCATCAAGCTTCAGTTCGCCAAAGATATATTCAGAAGCGTTATCATAACCGCCGCTTGCTGTGTAGGTCGATTTAAAGTTCCCGCGGCAGATATGCATCGTGATGACCATATCTTCTGGTTTGTTAGCAATCGATTCATTGATGGCACGGGTGAAAATTTTAATTAATTCTTCTGGTGTATAGCCCTTATCGGCAATTTGTTGATGGCCTTTCTCGGAAAAGAACACTGCCCAGGAAGTGTCATCAAGCTGCAAATAACGGCAGCCTGCCTCGTAAAATGCCTGAATTGCTTTTTGGTAGGCTTTAATTAAATCATCAAAGAACTCATCTTTGTTTGGATAAACTGCTTCCTCAATAACTCCTCTAAAAAAGAGCATATTTGGACTTGGAATCGTGAATTTTGCGACATGGTCACCCTTGATGCTGTGCAAGAATTTATAGTCTTCGATAAATGGATGCGGACCGAAGTCTAGTTTGCCATTCACCTTTAGTCCGTGAGCTTTTGTTTGGACACCGTGAAATTGAATTCCTGCCTCAGCTTCATAAAGCTCAACGCCCTCAAGGCCCGCTAGGAAGTCGAAATGCCACCATGCACGGCGGAATTCCCCATCAGTTACAGCGGAAAGACCTGCTTCTTTTTGTTTTTCTACTAATTTAATAATTTCTACATCTTCGATGGCACGAAGCTGTTCCGCTGTGATTTCTCCGTTTTCTTTTTGAAGACGTGCTTGTTTTAGTCGTTCGGGACGAAGGAAGCTTCCGACGTGATCGGCTTTGAATGGTGCTCTAGTAAGTGTTTTTGTCATTATTTGTCTGCTCCTTAATAAATATAATTTTTATTATATAGATAATTTTCAAATAATGCACAGATGAAATATCTGCTGTAAATCCTTTTTAAATATGTAAGCCTTTACGTTTTTTCTGAAAATAATTATTGTATAGAAAATATTGATTTTTTTAAATATTTATACTAATATATAAAAATATTAATTATTTGGAGAAACGAAATAATTCAGGGGGTACTATATTATGGGCGTCATCGAGAAAATCAGCGGGTTTGCTGGAAAGACCTTTACATTATGGGTATTAATCTTTGCTGTTGTTGCGTTTAATTTTCCCACTCACTTTGCGTGGTTGGGAGGATATATTGTTCCTTTATTAGGAATCGTTATGTTTGGCATGGGGCTGACACTAGAGTTATCAGATTTTAAAGAGGTGTTTAGAAGACCAAAGGAAGTAGCACTGGGGGTCATCGGCCACTTTATCATTATGCCGCTGTTAGCGTTTCTATTGGCGGTCGGACTTGATTTACCGAAGGAAGTGGCGGTCGGGGTTATTTTAGTAGGTTGCTGCCCGAGCGGAACGGCTTCGAATGTTATGGTGTTTTTAGCAAGAGGAAATGTGGCGCTGGCGGTTGCGATTGCCTCTGTATCTACGATTCTTGCACCTATTGTCACACCATTGCTGATTCTTTTATTTGCAAGTAAGTGGGTGGATGTCAGTGTGGCCTCTTTATTCCTATCGATTGTACAAGTTGTCATTATTCCGTTGGCGCTTGGCTTTATTATTAAAAAGTTCTTTGGAAAACAGGCACAAGCCGGTGCAAAAGCATTGCCGCTTGTTTCCGTTATCGCGATTGTGTTAATTGTCTCTGCCGTTGTTGCGGGCAGCGCGGCGAAGATTGCGGAAACAGGTTTGTTAATCTTTGGAGTGGTCATTCTTCATAATCTATTAGGATTCTTGATTGGATTCTTCTTTGCCCGAGTATGCGGGATGGATCTGGCGAAACAAAAGGCTGTTGCAATGGAAGTCGGCATGCAGAACTCCGGTTTGGGTGTCGCTATCGCCACCGCTCATTTCTCGCCATTAGCGGCCGTACCAAGTGCGATTTTCAGCGTTTGGCATAATTTATCTGGATCGGTTCTAGCGAATATCTTTAGCCGAATGAAGGAAAAGGGGCAAAACGGGGGAAGTATGAAACGTGTGGGTTAATTTGAATCACCTCTCAGCCGAATCGGGCTGAGAGGTTTTTTGTTCTGGGATTTTGTTTGATAGTGGTAACATTTCATAATTTTTTCATAGTTTCTTCATTTAAAGTACACACCAAATGGATAAGATAGATAGGGAAGTGGTAATACCATTTCTACTATTAAGGATTCCTTGCAGTCAAAAAGGAAATACAACTATGCTTTCGGGTTTATATTGTTAGCCAAAGGGAAATATAGTAAAGATAACTCGGAAAGGGAGGAATGAAAAATGGATGTTCCATTAACATCAAAGGAAGTCATTACTCAGATCCAGAAGTTACAGAACCAAGGTAATTCTCTACGTAAAAAAGAGGTAAAACAACTTTATCCTGATTTAATGCGGAGTGCTTTGCATTACTACCCAAGTTGGCAACATGCCATAGAAGAAAGTAAAGTAGGTTAGGATATCTAATTTACATCAAGACATTAGATTATGATGAGCTCTGTTAACAAAAAAAGGTTTCACTCACAGTGAAGCCTTTTTGCTATGTTTAAAAGCTTCTTTAGAGCAATACTAAAAAGAGATTGTTATTCCTTATATCCTTATTAAAAATAGACAAAAAAGAGAGAATGCCATGTGTGCATGCTCTCTCTATTATTAACGAATCTAAACAAATTGTATATTAAAGGACTTAAGTGGAGGGATACCCCTAGTGCCATTATATTAAAAAATATCTGTAAGGCAGCGATAAAATCCTTAATATATGATCTCTAAATAAGGAGTAAAAGTCATCATGATGGTTAATAGGTTTAGAATGGTTATTGTCTGCTAATAACCTATTATACTCGTTAAGAAGTTTGTCCAGTTCTTGGCTGCAATAGATGGTTTCTTCGTTTTGAAGTCCTTTTGTCATTCCTAATTTAATCATTTCGTCTTTTTTCTCTTTAATAGCAGCTTCACATAGGTCAAGTCTCATTGCCGAATACACCTCGTAAACTTTTAGTAAAATTTCAGTAAACTCCATTTTTAATAGAATTAAAATGAATTATAGCATGTATTAACTGATATGTAATAGATTCGATAAAACAAGTGAAAAGGAGACAAAATTAGACGAGGCCTGCAGTTTTTTTCGACAAAAGGGTCTGTTTCACTCACTTATTTGGTAATTTCTAAAGATGAGTGAAATAAAAAAGCCGGTCAATGACCGGTGTATTCTAAAACCATTATAATCTAACCAAAACCTCCGTACCGTCCTTCGCTTTGACATCTACGAGTACGATTCCTTTATGATTTTTCAGTTCCTCGACGATGAGCTTTAGCAGTTTTTTGTCTAACGGTGGAATGGTAAGATCCAGTTTTTTTCTTTCGAAGTAGTCTTTTGTCCATTTGTTTGCCTGCTGATGAATAAATTTTGAAGACAAAATAGAAATGCCGATGTTTAACATGGCATATGGAATGGGGAGCGAGAGCCGAATGTCCTTTGCTTTCACTTTAAGATGCAGCATAGGCCACCTACTCGATGATGACAGAAACGGTATCTCCGTTTGCTGATTTAACATCCACAATTTGGCCATCTAATTCGTTTTCGATGGCTTCAATAATAAGGTGGATATCGAGATCCTTTACATACTTTTCTGACTGAGGAATACTCGATGCGATGCTGTGTCCCGCCTTTAATACTGCCTTGATAAGTTTTACGGGCAAATTGATCGTGACGTTATCATTTTCTGCCGATACCACACGAACTTTTAATGTTTTATCTACATATTTCGTTGGTTTCCCCGCTAGCTTACTTCCTGCTTCTTCTTTCTCTTTTAAGACTTGGATCAGTTCTGATCCCTTATCCGCATCAATTTTTCCCTCTTGCACCATCGCTAATACTCTAGCAATTTCCTCTTTCATGGTCAATTCCTCCCTATTCTTCTTTTAAAAGCTTTATGGCCTCTTCAGGAGTGATTTCGCCATTTTCCAACATGGCGACAACCTTTTTCTCGGCTACCTCATTTTTCTTCTTTTGCACATATCCAAGGGCAGAAATGATGTCGTTTAGTTTGCCTCGAACGGTTGGATAGGAAATCCCCATTTCCTTTTCAACTTCCTTGATACTCCCTCTGCATGTTAAAAATACTTCCACAAAATGAAGCTGATCCTTTGTTAATGACGCCAGTTTGGAGAATTCAAACTCATTTTCAATCGTCGTGTGACAATGAGAGCACTGCAGCTTCGTAATCTTCAATGTTTTGCTGCAGACAGGACAATTTGTGATTACTTTATATGCCATAATGAATTCCTTTCCTTTAGTTGCTTTGATTATAAATCAATAAAATTAAATAGTAAATATAGAAATTTATTTATTTAGTGTAAAAAATTAATATAATTAATTGTGTGATTAAGATTATTGATTTTCTGTTTTTAATAACCAATGTGGAAAATACTTCGAGGCTGTCCAAGATGGAGTAAGCTGTCATAATCAAGTGCGTGTGTATGAGTAATAAAAACTAAAACCATGCCGGTCCTTCAGCATGGTTTTACGGGTACCCGTTTATTCTTCTGTAAACTCTGTCATCAATTCACGTAGATCTTTGATGGCTAGTTTGGCACTCTCTTTTTTATCTTTATGCAATCCGATCCCTGTTAAAGAGTCATGGCAGTGGTAGGAGTTAGTTGCCAAGCTTTTATAGCCGTCCGGAACGGTGAATATTTCTACTGTTATGGTCAAGCTTTTGCCAGTGTAGATTTTTATAATCTCCAGTTCATCCATTTTCAACTTTGTTACCACTCGCATCCCATCATCCTCTCCGCCGTTAGTTTCATCGGTAGTATCTATTTCTCTAGTTAAGTATACGTTAAGATTCAGCCTCAGGGGCCTTCATGATTTGACAATAATCAAACTCTTTTGAATATATTTACGAAGCATTGATTTTCTGGATTCATTGGAGATATGAAGGATTATTTTTTTGCTTGCCATCGAGTTCCTCAAAAATGCTTGCGGCATCTTGATTACGAGGAGAAATAATCTCAGTTTGATTAGGGGATTTAGCTAAAAAGGAGTTCATTAACTGTTTAAATTCTCCCGTAGTTAGTGGCTTAGCATCATCATTCAATTCATATCCAAGTAATCCATTCGGTTCAATCGTTGCATATTTCACATCCCCAATTTTAGATATCCCTAGATTTCGCATTCTCATTTCAAGCTGGTCGACGCTTAGGCGCAGCTTTTTTAAATTTTGCTGATTGATTTCCCCATTCTCAATCACAACCTTGGCTTTACCCGTGATAAATTTTTCAATGGCATTGAATTTTAGTTGTAAATAATCCACAACCAAGACTGTTGCCACAAAGACCGCTGCTGCCCCAATCGCCTTTAGCATGCTTTTTTCAACAATTGGCTGAACAATGATTGTCCCAATAGATAACATAAGGATTGTTTGCGAAAGTGTCATCTGTGCGATTGATTTTCGACCGGAAACTCTTAGCAGTAAAATCCCTGCTAAAATCATAACAAACGACTGCCAAATGAACGAGAAATCCACCTAATCACCCTTTTTATAGTTTTAAATGTCCTAAGATTAGGATGCTAAAAACTCAATAAAATTATCAAAAAGAAGTAGAAAATCCCTAGCTTCAGCAACATAGGTGATGCCGAAAAACAGGGCCGAAGCCCATCTGTTTTTGTAGAAAGATGGGTTATTTCCTGCGAAAATGGGAAAAGGCGGGGCAAAAATTATTATAGGTTTGAAATGTATGTCTATAAAAGAAAAAAGGTAGGTAGAATTGTTAAGAAGGAATTATTAAAAGTTACTAGAATGAATAGGAGATCATTGTTTTTGATTATCCTTTTAGCCGAAGGTCTGTCGGAAAACGAAATTGCTGTTCTGTCTTATGGCAAGGTGCAATTGAAAAATGAAGGAGGAAGGACTATGTCGAAAACCAATCAAAAAATTGTTCCACATTTATGGTATGACAAGGAGGCGAAAGAAGCAGCCGAGTTTTACACTACTATCTTCCCGGACTCGAAAATAACGAATATAACCACCATCCGTGATACTCCATCAGGAGACTCTGATATTGTCTCGTTTGAACTATGGGGGCAGAAATTCATGGCAATCAGTGCCGGGCCTCATTTCAAGCTCAATCCATCGGTATCGATCATCGTCAATTTTGATCCGTCCCGAGAAAAAGATGCGGGTGAAAAATTACAAGCGGTTTGGGACAAATTGTCCGATGGCGGCACAGCGCTCATGCCACTTGATAAGTACCCGTTCAGTGAGAAGTTTGGCTGGATTCAGGATAAGTATGGTTTTTCCTGGCAGCTAATACTTTCCAATCCAGAAGGTGAAGAGCGTCCCCCATTAGTGCCGTCCCTATTGTTTGTCGGTGATAATTGCGGCAAAGCGGAGGAGGCGATTAACTTTTATTTATCCGTATTTAAAAACGCCAAGCAGGGACTTATCGCCCGGTATCCGAAAGGCATGGAACCTGATAAAGAAGGAACCATCATGTTCGCTGATTTTAGCTTAGAAAATCAGTGGTTCTCCGCAATGGATAGCGCACATGAACACAAATTCAATTTTAACGAGGCATTCTCATTTATGGTATATTGCGATACACAGGATGAAATTGATCACTACTGGGAAAAGCTCTCGGCCGTACCTGAAGCCGAGCAATGCGGCTGGCTGAAAGATCAGTTTGGTTTATCCTGGCAGATTGTACCGACAGAGATGGACGAGATGATGAGCAAGGGCACTCCAGAGCAACTTGCCCGCGTAACGGAAGCATTCCTTAAAATGAAGAAATTTGATCTTGCGATATTACGGGAAGCATACAAGGGAGAATGAAGATTTTACATAAAAAGTTTTTTAAGATCCGGCTGCATAGCCGGATTTTTTGTTTTCGTGAAGACCTGGTGCATGAATGGCAGACTGGGATAGTTACTTATTCCAGTAATGACAATAAAATACCAATGATTGAATTGTTATTCCGGCTTACAATAGGTTGAGTGTTGGTCTATCAAATAGAACATACTAGAAATGAAATCAACTTTCTAAGCATACGTACTTTGTTTTCACCTAGATTTTATTAGAAAGAAGGTATGATTTTGAAAATAAAAATCATTAAGATCGTTACAGCACTAACATTATCAGTTGGTTTATTATCCGGTGTTTCATCTACAGAAGCAGCTACAAAAGAGATGAAGGTTCACTTTATCAATGTAGGCCAGGGGGATTCTATTTATATAAAGACGGCTGCAGGTGATGACATTATCATCGACGCTGGTAACAAAGATGGCAGTGATGTCGTATCATACTTAAAAAAGCAAAAAGTAAAAGACATTGAGGTAATGATTTCCACCCACCCAGACGCAGATCATATTGGTGGATTGGATGAAGTTCTAAAAGCATTTAAAGTGAAATCCGTATACGCTCCAAAGGTGAGTCACACTTCCCAAGCTTACAAAGACTTTTTAACAGCTGTGAAGCGTGAAGGTGTCAAAATTAAGACGGCTCAAAAAGGTGTGAAACTCCCCTTAAAAGGGGTATCCGCTACCTTTGTGGCTCCAGTAAAGACGTATAGCAAAAGTGATTTGAATGACTGGAGTGCGGTTTTACGACTGGTATATGGAAAAAAATCGTTCCTGTTTACAGGTGATGCTGAAGTTAAGTCTGAAACGGATATGATTAAATCTAAACAAACTTTAAAAGCCGATGTATTAAAAGTAGGTCACCACGGTGCCAAAACATCGACTAGTGCTGCCTTCCTAAAAGCTGTCAAACCATCTTATGCAGTACTAAGTGTGGGGAAAAACAGTTACGGACACCCTACCAGCACAGTAGTTAATCGTTTGAATTCAATGAAAGTAAAAACATATCGTACCGATAAAAGTGGACATATCATCTTTACGACGAATGGTTCGAATCTTAGTGTAAAGACGGTGAAATAACATGGTGAAGGGTATCATCGATCGTTTTGAAGGAAAATTTGCAGTGGTAGAAATCGATGGGAAGACTAAAGACTTTCCTAAATCCATTTTCCCTAAGAGTGCGACGGTAGGGGATGTTGTTGAAATTAACGGAGATAAAGTGAAGGTTTTAAAGGACGAAACTGATAAACTAAGGCAAGAGATTGAAGAACTTATGGATGATGTGTGGGAAGATTAAATGGTGAAGTCCTTTTCTATTAAGAGAAGGGCTTCTTGTTTTTACGTGGCACTGTTATTGCTGACTGGTGATTTCACTGAGTTTGAAAAATAAGCGGAATAATTCCGTTTAAATTGAAAAATACCTATATTTTCTTAAAAATAAGGGGAATTTTTCCGTCTATTTGATCAAAATCTTTGGATTTTGTCCTATTTCGAGCAGTTAAGCGGAATATCTCCGCTTATATCGGCTTTATATGATTCCTTTATACACAATAGCCGGAAATTTTCCGCCTATTGAATCTCTCATACCTAAACGGAAATCAATAATGAACAAAGGAATTTACTACGGAACTATCGAATAGGTAGTCAGTGTATTTTTTTATCTAAGATGTTAATATGGGACGATAGTCCTTAAACATTTATGAGTAAAAAAACAAGGGGGAAACGAATATGATAAAGACGAATATGGAGTTGTCACTAGAACAAACTGAGGCACTACTAAAAACGTTGAAAGCCCGCTTTGAGAAAAACATGAACAGACATGAAGGCCTAGAATGGGCTGAAGTACAAGCAAGGCTCGAAGTGAATCCTGAAAAACTGTGGTCGCTCCATGAAATGGAAGAAACTGGCGGTGAACCGGATGTGGTTGGCCATGATCAAAAGACGGGCGAATTCATTTTTTATGATTGTTCAGTGGAAAGCCCTAAAGGCCGCAGAAGTCTTTGTTACGACCGTGCAGCCCTGGAGTCAAGGAAACAACATAAACCAGCAAATTCCGCGATTGATTTGGCCGCCGCCATGGGTGTTGAACTTTTAACGGAGGAGCAATACCGGGAGCTGCAGACCCTTGGAAATTTCGATTTGAAATCGTCAAGCTGGGTGCAAACACCTGCTAATATAAGAAAACTTGGCGGGGTCATCTTTTGTGATCGCCGCTACGACACTGTCTTTGTCTACCACAATGGAGCAGATTCCTACTATGCTGCAAGGGGTTTCCGCGCCGCGCTAAGAGTTTAAACTTTGCAAATAAAAACATCCCCAGGCTTGATTAGCCTGGGGATGTTTATTTATCTAAATAATGATTGTACATTTCTAGACATTCCAGCAGTTCGGTTCGATATACCATCAATGCTTTTCTGATCGTTTCGTTATGATTGTTATTCAGTTCAAGGTTGCATTTCTCTAATTCCAACGACTTAATCAAGGTAAGTTCATTATAAATATTTGTTAGGTTGTTCATGTCCCCGATCCTCCAACTCCTCTAGCAAACTTTTTTTGTTTTTCTAATAGATTTGACACTATTTCTGTTTTTTATACTAGGTTCTGGAGGCGTTGTTATAGGACATACTATTTAGATTTAACATAAACTTTTGGGCACTTATGACCTATATTTTGGTTCAGTTTTGATTTTATTCCCTTATTACCATGTTTAATGCTCGATGACCCAACTGTGTCTTGTTGAAAAATTATTGACTTTCTGACTATTCAGTTCTATTATGAAACCTATTCAAACATATTGGAATACTATGCTTTATCTTTTCCAAAAGAGGGCGTGGGGTTCCTTTGAGAAGACCCTCAACATTGGAGAATGTACAGTATCCTATTCCAGTACATAAAAAAACATCAAAAGGGGGAGCTCAATTGGAAAACAAAAGGTTAGTCATTCATTCGAAGCAAGACATTATTGATTTTGTCAGTACCAATCCTATTAGTCAAAAAGGGATGTTAATTGTTTTCGTTGCATTGGGAGGAATTGTTCTCGATGCGTATGATCTGACGAGTATTGGAATTGGGGTTAATCAACTAACGGAGGATTTCAATCTATCTCCTGCCCAGCTGGGTTCGCTTACCTCCGTCATGGCGGTTGGGGCTTTGTTGGGCGCACTATTTGGAGGGATGGTAACAGATAAACTGGGCCGGAATAAGATGTTTTTGGTCGATATTCTTTTACTTGTGGTTGCGGCCTTTGGGGCAGCGCTCGCCCCCAATTTAGAAGTTCTTGTATTTTTCCGTTTTCTTTTAGGCGTCGGCATTGGGCTTGATGTCCCTATTGCCTTAAGCTTTATTGCAGAAATAACAAATACGAAGAGACGGGGGCAACTAGTAAATCTTTGGAGTCCGGTCTGGTATATCGCCACTGCTTTTGCGGGATTGCTATTATTGCCGATCTTTTTTTTAGGAATTGATGAGAATCTTTGGCGGTATGCAGTTGGCTTTGGAGGAGTGCTTGCCTTAATTGTACTGTTTCTTCGCTTTAAATTTATGGATGAAAGTCCGATTTGGGCTGCCAAACACCTTCCTTTAAAGGAAGCAGCAAAAATTGTAGAAAGAACTTATAATATTGAAGTAGTGGTTCAAGAGTTGAAACAAAAGGTAACTAAACAGGACGATAAAGTAGCGTTATCTACGTTATTCTCAAAGAAATACCGCATGAGGACTCTTTCCGCCTCTATTCTAGCCGCTACCGAAAGCATGGAATATTTTGCTGTTATGTTTTATCTTCCTACCATTTCGATGCTGATTTTTGGCAAAGGAACAATCTACGGGATTATCGGAACCGTTGTATTTAACTGTTGTGGAATCCTCGGCGGCCTTTTCCAATCCTATTTGACTGGAAAAGTCGGTATTCGTAAACTTGCGATCATTGGATATTCAATCGTTTGTATTGCCCTTTTAACTGTAGGCTTAGTAGGAGAATCATTACCGGCCATCTTTGTTGCCATCCTTATAGGCAGCTTTATTTTTGGTCATGCTTTTGGACCTGGGGCTCAATGTATGACCATGGCTACATTATCTTACCCGACAGAGTTAAGGGGACTTGGTTCCGGATGGGGACAAGCCATGTTAAGGGTTGGCAGTATTATTGGTGCCTTCGTGTTTCCAATGGTATTGGCCCTTGCAGGATTAGAAAAGACGCTTCTCGTTGTCCTAATTGCTCCGGTTATTGGCTTAATTGCCGTGTCTCTAATCAAATGGGATCCAACAAATAAGAACTTAGATAGTGATACAGAAACAGAATTTCTTTCAAAAAATCATTCAAAACTTAGTATATGATCATGAATACAGGTGAATAAAAATAATCCTTAAACCAATCGATGCAGCTTGCCCGCGGAGATTGGTTTTTTTTCTTTAGATGACTATTGGGGTATAAAACCAACTAAAGTTTTTTTGATGCCATGATGCCATGAGAACGGTTCTGGTGGCTTTTTAGAAGATAAGGCCATTTTATATTATAGATTTTCTAGAAAAAAGGAATTTTAAATAATATTTAACTATTTTTAAAGAATCCTTTATTAACTCTAAGAACAGCAAATAGTAAGATAAATTCAAGTTAAGAGTCAAATCAACTTCTTGATTGTTAGCGGTTACAAAACAGAGTGGAAAAGGGGAGGAATTGTTTTGAAAAGGTTTAGAAAGCAATTATCTTTATTGGTTATTACTGTTTTATCACTAGCTCTTATCGTGGGCTGTGCTGGGACAGGGATTACGACGAAATCATCCGGAAGTGAGTCTTCAAAGGAAAAATCCAAGGATGGCAAATATAAAATTGCAACCGTTGTCAAACTTAGCAATAGCGCTTGGTTTGAACGGATGGACGCTGGTGTAAAAAGATTTGCAAAAGAAACAGGTGTAGATGCCTACCAAATTGGACCACAAAAAGCGGATGCTGCTTTACAAGTTCAAATGATTGAGGATTTAATTGCTCAGAATGTGGATGCGATTGTGGTTGTTCCATTTTCTCCAGAGGCGCTTGAGCCAGTTTTAAAGAAAGCAAGAGATAAAGGCATTGTTGTTATTAGTCATGAAGCATCGAACTTAGAGAATGTTGATTATGATATTGAAGCATTTAATAACGCGGCCTACGGTGAGCATTTAATGAATAAACTTGGTGAATTAACAAAAGGTGAAGGTGAATATGCCACTTTCGTTGGTAACCTTACCACTAAGTCACATAACGAGTGGATTGATGCAGCCGTGAAACTACAGGGCGATAAATATCCAAAAATGAAACTTGTGGCTGATCGTAACGAATCAAACGATGACCAAAAAACCGCTTATGAAACAACCCGTGAACTTTTGAAGAAATATCCAAATTTAAAGGGAATTCAGGGAAGCGGGATGCCTGATGCAGCTGGAGCCGCTCTTGCAGTTGAGGAGATGGGCCTAACTGGGAAAGTGAAAGTTGTCGGCACGAGTCTTGTATCTGTTGCAGGAAAGTATCTAAAAAGCGGTTCATTGGATATGATTTCCTTCTGGGATCCAGCAGATGCAGGATATGCAGCTAACCAACTTGCCTACAAGATATTGGAAGGTAAAAAGAACGAGTTAAAAGATGGATTAGATTTAGGTGCAGCAGGATATGATCAGTTAAAGCTCGACGGTAAAGTGTTTTACGGAAAAGCTTGGATTGACGTAACCAAAGAAAATATGGATCAATACGATTTCTAAACATCACTAAAAAAAGGGCAATTATACATCATCCTGTATAATTGCTTCCTTTTATCTAATGGTAAACGGGCAGACTCGAGAGGAGGAAAGATAACGCATGAGTGAACCATTTATTCAGTTAACCAACATAAATAAGTCTTTCAGCGGTGTAAAAGCATTACAAGGAGTCAATCTCACCATCCATAAAGGGGAAGTTCGCTGTCTTGCAGGCGAAAATGGATGTGGGAAGTCGACTTTAATTAAAACCATCTCCGGGGTCTATAAAGCAGACCAGGGCGAAATTAAGATTAATGGAAAACAATATAAAAACTTCACACCGATGGATGCCATTAAAGAAGGGATTCAAGTCATTTATCAGGATTTTTCTATCTTTCCTAATTTAACAGTAGCAGAAAATATTGCCATGAATTTGCAGTTAACAAATAATAAAAAGTTGGTCAATTGGAAAAGCATTTATCAAGTTGCGAAACAAGCGGTTGAAAAAATTGGATTTAACATTGACTTATCAGCAAAAGTTGAAAGTTTGTCCGTTGCTGATAAACAGTTAGTAGCGATATCCAGAGCATTGCTCCAGGATGCAAAGTTGATTATTATGGACGAGCCAACGACGGCATTGACACAAAAAGAAGTGAAATCATTATTTACAGTGGTCAATGATTTGAAAAAACAAGGGATCTCCATTCTTTTTGTTAGCCATAAGCTTGAGGAAGTCTATGAAATCTGTGAAACAATTACCATCTTACGAAATGGTCAGAATGTAAAAGATGGGGATGTAAAGGAAATTAATCAGTCTAACTTAGTAGAGTATATGACTGGAAGAAAAATAGAGGATGAGTTATATACGCCGGTGGTTAAGAGCACCCAGCCTCTTTTACGGACAGAGAACTTAACGAAAAATGGTGCTTTTTCTGATATTTCTTTAGCCTTATACCCCGGAGAGGTTCTCGGAATTACAGGATTGCTTGGTTCGGGACGGACGGAGCTTGCCAAGGCTATATTTGGAATGCTGCCATCCGATTCTGGTGCTATCTATATTGAAAATGAACAAGTGAAAATCAGAAGTGTCCATGATGCGATTAAGCATAAAATTGGTTATGTTCCGGAAGACCGATTGACTGAGGGGTTATTTTTACCGCAATCCATTGGAAACAATTCCGTTATTAGTGTCATAGACCGTTTTCTCAGTCGCTCAAAATTAATTAATACGAAAAAGATGAGGGCAGAAATGGATAGATGGGTGAAAGAACTAAATATTAAGACCCCATCGCCAGATTTACCTGTCTCGGTTTTATCGGGTGGAAATCAACAAAGGGTTGTGTTAGCCAAATGGTTAGCCACCAATCCAAGAATACTCATCCTGAATGGCCCAACAGTGGGAGTGGATATTGGTTCGAAAGCAGATATTCATAAGATTGTCCGGACTCTGGCTGCAGAAGGAGTGGGCGTCATTATTATTTCGGATGACATTTCTGAAGTCATTCATAACTGTAACCGCATTCTAGTCATGAAAAAAGGTCAGATCATGAACGAGTTTAAAAACACGGAGATATCCGAACGAGAATTAGGACATCAATTAAGCAGTTAATCTAGAACTTTTCTAAACTGCTATGTAGGGAGTGAATCGAATGAAAAAACTATTGAGTACAAATGAATTTTTTGTGGCCTTAACATTAATTGTCCTGGCTTTAGTCATTGGGATCATGAATCCTACCTTCTTTTCAGCTGGAAATATGATTGATTTATTTAGGAGCAGTATCGTTACAGGCATATTTGCGATCATCGTTTTGATTGTCATTATATCTGGAGGAATTGATATTTCTTTCCCTGCCATTGCGGCATTTGCAATGTTCTCCACAACGAAAATACTTACAAGCTATGGATATGAAGGATCCATTTTTCTAGCGTTTCTTATCGCGGGAATTATTGGTATCCTGCTTGGTTTGGTGAATGCAGTCTTGATTTCGCGCTTCAAATTACCGACGTTAATCGTGACGCTAGGTACGGCGAGTATGTTTAGTGGCTTTTTATTAACTTTTATTGGTTATAAAGAAATTCCTGATGTTCCACGAGGTATGGTTGATTTTTCAAAGATGGAATTATTCCGTGTGACAAGCAAAACTGGCATTGTTTATAGTCTCCCAGCAGCCATCCTTGTCTTAGTAGTTATCGCAGTAGTGGTTTATTTCATTCTCCGTTATACCATGTTAGGCCGGGGCATCTATGCATTAGGCGGCGATCTTGTATCGGCAGAAAGAGCTGGTTTTAACATCAAGAAGATCCAGTTTTTTATTTACAGTTTCGTAGGCTTTTTAGCAGGGATTGCTGGAGTTGTTCATACTTCCTTGATGAGAAATAGTAACCCGATGGATTTTATGGGCGCAGAAATGATTGTTATCGCTGCTGTCGTCCTTGGCGGGGCACGAATCACTGGAGGGCACGGGACACTGTTTGGTACCTTTTTAGGCGTCTTTTTAGTGTTAGTTATCAATAATAGTTTAATTTTGTTAGGAATTCCGTCATACTGGCAAAAATTTATTGTTGGACTATTAATCTTAGTGGGAACGGGCATTACGGCTTATCAGGCAAAGAGAAACGCGCTTAAGATGCCTAGTATCACCTAAAGAGATAGGAGGGGAACATATATGCAAACAGTGAAAACAAACGTTGATAACCTTAATAAAAAGGGCCTTTCAGCTTTTCAATATAATATGAAAAATGTGCTATCAAAGGACGGAAATCTAACGCGACTATGTGCGATGATGGTGATTGTCTTTATAGTCATGAGTATATTAAAGCCAAATTTATTCCCAACGTTCGACAGTCTAGTTTCGATGGCCTTTCAGTTTCCTGAGTTTGGGATTCTTGCAATTGCAATGATGATTTGTATGCTAACGGGCGGTATTGATTTATCTATTATTGGAATCGCCAATTTATCATCCATTTTAGCTGCCGTGACGATGGTCAACTTTATTCCAGAAGGTGCAGGTCCAGGCCAAATTGCCATAGTTGTTCTTGTTGCTGTCCTTGTGGCGGTGTTAACTGGATTAGTTTGTGGTTTTATCAATGGTATTGCCATATCAGCATTTGGCATACCACCGATTCTTACTACATTAGGATCAATGCAAATCTTTACAGGAATTGGAATCATTATTACCAAGGGAAAAGCCATTTACGGATTCCCAATGGGATTTACCCTTTTAGGGGCAGGTTCTGTCTTTTATATTCCCATTCCACTGATTCTTTTTGCACTATTTATTGTGATTTTTTCAATCTTGCTTAAAAAAACATCTTACGGTATGCAGCTTTACATGATGGGGACAAACCCAACTGCAGCTATCTATTCAGGGATTAATAATTTAAAAGTTACAGTTAAAACGTATATGTATTCGGGAGTCCTTGCTGCTTTTGCAGGCTTGCTAATTGCCTCTAGAACAAATTCTGCGAATGCTGAATATGGAAGCAGTTACACACTTCAGGCTTTGCTAGTCGCTATTTTAGGAGGAGTCAATCCAAATGGCGGATTTGGAAAAATAGCTGGGGTAGTCGTTGCGGTCCTAACTCTTCAATTCTTATCTACAGGGTTTAATATGCTTCATATCAGTAACTTTTTTAAGGATTTTATTTGGGGGGCTGTACTGATTATCGTCATGGTAACCAATTATATCAGCAACCAAAGATCGATGAAGCGGTCTTAAGGAAAGAGAAAAGTACCAAAGAGAAAGGGGAGAGAAGGAGTGAATAAAAAGTATTCGATTGGAATTGATTTTGGTACCCAGTCCGGAAGAGTCCTGCTAGTAGAGGTTGGCACTGGCAGGGAGATTGCCACTTCTGTTACAACCTATAAGCATGGAGTAATCGAAGATGTACTTCCAGGAACCAAAATCAAACTTGGAAACGATTGGGCCTTGCAGCATCCGGGAGACTATTTAGAAGTGATTCAATCGATTCAGGAAGTGATCAAGGATGCCGAGGTTCGTCCGGGGGATATTATAGGAATTGGATTGGATTTTACATCGTGTACAATCCTGCCAATTAAGGAAGATGGGACACCATTATGTATGATCGATGAATATAAGGATAATCCAAACGCATGGGTGAAACTGTGGAAACACCATGCCGCACAAAAACATGCGAATAAGTTAAACGAGGTAGCTGCCAAACGAGGTGAATCGTTTCTTTCTCTTTATGGAGGAAAAATTTCCTCCGAATGGATGATTCCAAAAATCATGCAAGTCCTAGATGAGGCGCCTGAAATCTATGAAGCTGCCGACTCCTTCTTGGAGGCAGGAGACTGGGTAGTTATGCAGCTGATAGGTAAAAAAGTGATCAGCAGCTGTTCAGCGGGATACAAGGCCATGTGGCAAAAGGAAACGGGCCATCCGGATCCATCCTTTTTCAAGGCACTAGATCCTCGATTAGAACATGTTGTCGATGAAAAGTTATCAAAGCAGGTATTCCCAATTGGCTATCAAGCGGGTTATATAACAGAAAAGGCGGCGGAATTAACTGGTTTAACTCAGCAGACTGCAGTCTCAACCTTCATTTGTGATGCCCCTGTTGCTCTCCCAGCCTTAGGTGTTACAGAACCTGGAAAAATGGTTATGGTCATGGGGACCTCACTTTGCCACTTCATCCTTTCACCTGAAGAGCAAAAAGTGGAAGGAATTTGTGGAAGCGTAGAAGATGGGGCGATGCCTGGATTTTTTGGCTATGAGACAGGCCAAAATGCCGTTGGCGATATATTTGAATGGTTTGTCAAAAATGGCGTACCAGCTGACTATCATCAAGAAGCAGAAAACCAAAACATCAGTATTTATAGATTACTAGAAAACAAAGCTTCCAAATTAAAACCAGGAGAAAGCGGGCTTCTTGCTCTTGATTGGTTAAATGGAAATCGTTCTCCACTTGTCGATGCCGATTTATCAGGGCTAATCATAGGACTTACTCTATCTACTAAGCCTGAGGAAATCTATCGGGCCTTAATTGAAGCAACGGCTTTTGGTACAAATTTAGTCATTGAAACTTATAAAAATGCAGGTATCGATGTTCAGGAATTGTATGCCTGTGGGGGACTTTCGCAAAAGAATGGATTGCTTATGCAAATTTTTTCTGATGTAACTAATAAAGAGATCCATATTGCAGGGTCGGAACAAACACCTGCCTTGGGAGCAGCTATTTATGGAGCAGTTGCTGCGGGTCAATCCCATGGGGGCTATGACGATGTGTTTGGCGCTTCAGCCAAAATGGCGAATCTATCGGATGTAATATACCAGCCGATTTCGGAAAATCAACAAATTTATCAACAGCTGTTTGCCGAGTATAAACAATTAAATGATTATTTCGGCCGGGGTCTGAATGATGTAATGAAGCGTTTAAAAACTATAAAGCAAGGAGAAGTGAGCCAGGATGCAAGAAACCCAATTATGGCAGCACGTTGAAAATACTCTGCAAATTGAGGCAGAATCGATAAAGGAACTTATCTCAACCGTTTCAAAATCGGAAATTCTTCAAGTTATTCACGCCATTAAAGAGTGTACAGGAAGAATCGTTGTGGCAGGGTGCGGAACTTCTGGTGTAGCCGCAAAAAAGATTGTTCACACCTTATGCTGTATTGAACGGCCAGCCTGCTATCTAAATCCTTCTGATGCTGTCCATGGAGAACTAGGTCTTGTTCAAAAAAATGATCTTGTCATCTTAGTTTCAAAAGGCGGCAAAACCGGTGAATTAGTCTGTCTTATTCCAGCCTTGAAGGAGAAAGGTGTTTCGATTATTACTGTGACTGAAAACCTAGATTCCATCCTTGCAAAAGAAGCAGATATGATTGTAAGGATTCAGGTAAAACGCGAGCCTGACCCGTTTAATATGCTTGCAACTGCCAGCACTTTAGCGGTGATTTCCGTTTTTGATGCGATTACGATCGCTCTCATGCATGAAATGGATTATTCTAAAGATCAATTCAGGGTAATTCATCCTGGGGGGGCAGTCGGTGAGCTTCTACTTAATAATAAAGGATGAAAATGAAAGAGGCTGACACATTTGTGTCAGCCCCCATATCTTTATTTTAATAGGCTTGGTTAATAAAGTTTTTTGCATTCTCTTTTGTGTAAAATCTTCCTGGCTGGATAATCCTAGTGGGAATGACTTTCCCATTCCGGTGATCTTCAATAACGTCAAAAGCTTTTGATCCGAGAAAAGGATTGCATTCAACTGTTGCGCCTAATTCTCCTGCAATAATAGCTTTTAGGGCATCCTTTTCCCCATCTACTGAGACAATCAGATTATCTACATTGGGCTTGATACCAGCGGCTTTCAAGGCCTGTATGATACCAATCGTGCTTTCATCCGCATGCGAGAAAATAGCGGTAATGGGTGAATCTGAGGTTTGAATGATTTGCTCCATCACCTTTTGCCCTGTCGCTCTGGATGACTCCCCAGATTGCGAGGCAATTATGTTCATATTGGGATAGGACTTTATTATATTACGAAACCCCTTTGCACGTAATTTAGCGGAAGTCGAGTTTGTTGTTGCGGAGATTTCGACAATATTAGCCTTGCCGTTCGTCTGTTGTACTAACCAGCGGGCAGCCTGTTCCCCTTCCCAAATAAAGTCTGTTCCAATGAAGGTAATATAATCCTTACCAGGTACTCCTTTTGTTTGGCGATCAATCAAGATGACTGGTACTTTCTTTTTCTTAGCCATTTCAAGTGCAGGTGCAAGTTCTTCATCTTGTCTGGGTGCCAATAGGAGGTAATCGACTTTTTGCTTTAGGATCTCTTTAACATCGGAGATTTGTTTTTTAGATGAACTTTGAGCGTCTCGATAGATTAAGTCAAACCCTCGTTTTATTGCTTCTTCTTTTATACTATTTGTTTCAGCAATCCGCCACGGATTATTATTTTCTCCTTGTGAGAAACCAACGCGAATGACATCTTCTGTTTTGGTCGCTGCTGATGTTACTGACGGTTTGGAGGGTGCGGATAGACTGCAAGAAGATAATAATAAGATACTACCAATAAAAATTATGAATTTCCTCATCCAAGTACCTCCCATTTTTTTGAAAGCGTATACCTTTCCTTGTGCAAAAAACTAAAAGGAATAGGAAACAAAAGCACACTTAAACCAAATATTGTTAATGTAATTTCATACTTTTTTAAGATAATCTTCTATATAATAAAAATATTAAAAAAAATATGACCGGATGTAAACCATGAACATAAATAATTTTTATAACAATTTGACCATGCAGAAAAAACTTCTCATTCAATTTATTATACTGTCGATTGTCCCCATTCTTTTAATAGGGACAGTTTCCTATATTATTAGCTATAACATTACAAAAAACAATACGATTCAATATAGTAAAGAAATCGTTCACCAATCGAAACAAAAGATAGATGGATTACTACTAGAAATGCAGAAATCGGCATTGTTGACAGCGGATGAACCGGCCGTTCAAGTAGCACTGCGAGGTCCTGTCAATAGGGATATTGCAAAGAAGTACTCAAAAGAATTAGAGATTAACACACGCCTAAATTTAATTTCAAATTTTAATGAGAAATTATTTGGTATCTATGTAATTGGCAAAAATGGCGCCATTTATAAATCCAATTATGGCACTGAACAATCGTATGAAATTAATAAGTCTATGTGGTATCGCGATGTTGTCCATTCAAGAGAATTAACCTGGTTTAGTACAAGGACTGGATCCTTAGTTGTCAACACAACGGGCGAATTTTTTTTATCAGCGGGTTACCCAATTAAAGATAAGGCAAGCGGTAATATATCTGGAATAGTCATGGTGGATATGCTTGAACAACAATTGTCAGAAATTGTTCAGGCGAAGTTAGGAAAGAAGGGTTATATTTACATTCTCGATAAAGATAATCAAGTGATTACCCATCCCAACCGAGAGCTTATTACTACTAAGCTCAAACTAGAAAACTCAAAAAAAGTGGATACGCTCAAAAATGCCACCGTTAAATACACAGAAAACAATCTTACCATCGAAGAAACCTCTGCTGTTACTGGATGGAAGATCATCGGCACCGTCCCTCTTTCCGAGTTAACCAGGGAAAATGAGATGATTCGTAACATTCTATTCGCCATCCTTTTCCTTGTTTGTTCGATTGCAATTTTCTTTGCTTGGCAATTTTCTAGAACCACTGTAAAGCCAATAAAAGAAATGTCAAAAACGATGAAAATAGTCGAAGATGGAGTATTCGATGTTAGACTTTCCCCAAAAGGTAAGGATGAAATCGGTCAATTAAATGTTAGTTTTAACATCATGATTCAGAGGATTCAAGAATTAATGGACCGAGTCTTTAGAGAACAGGAAGCATTAAGACAAGCAGAACTGAAATCACTACAATACCAAATCAATCCGCACTTTTTATATAATACATTGGATTCGATCGTCTGGATGTTACGTGCGAAAAAGAATGAAGAGGCCATTACCATGGTGATGGCGATTACTAAACTGTTCAGAAACGGGATTAGTAGGGGAAAGGATATTATCACGATTGCAGAGGAATTGGAACATGTTGAAAGTTATCTCATCATCCAGCATATGAGATATGCAAAAAAGTTTGATTATACAGTGGATGTCCCAAAAGAGCTTTATCAATACAAAGTAGTCAAAGTCATTCTTCAGCCACTTGTGGAGAATGCGATCTATCATGGCATTAAACTAAAGAAGGAAAAGGGACATATTTGGGTACGTGGGGAGGAAAAATCAGATTACCTTTTGTTTACGGTTCAAGATACAGGTAAAGGGATGGATGAAGAAACATTGCAGAAGCTTAATAACACGTTAAAGGATCGGCCAGGAGAAAAATTAACTATTTATGGTCTAAAGAATGTTGAGGAAAGAATTAAGCTGTTTTTTGGGAACAGTTTTGGTATTACCTTTCGAAGTATCGAAGGTCAAGGAACTACTGCTGAAATAAAAATCCCAAAGACGAATGGGGAATAAAACGAGATGGATGTATTATTAGTTGATGATGAAGAACTAATTCGACAAGGTATTTTTGAAAGTGTCGAGTGGGATAAATTGAATATGACCGTGGTTGGACAAGCAGAAGATGGTGAAGAAGCATTGGAGCTTTACCTTCAGCATAAACCGCAGCTAATTTTGACTGATATTAAAATGCCTTTTATGGATGGTTTAGAGCTTGTTGAAAGAGTAAAGGGCCAAGACCCTGACACGTATATCGTGATCATCAGCGGGTATGACGAATTTCAATACGCGCAAAAGGCAATCAAATTAGGAGCCTATGACTTTATTCTCAAGCCCATTGAATTAGAAGAATTAGAAAAACTGTTACATAAAATCAGCCTAGAATTTTCCCAAAAGAAAAAAAGAGAACTTGAAGAGCAAACGATGAAAGAACAGGTAGAGACGAGCCTCTCTATTTTGCAGGAAAACTTTTTAAAAGATATTATGTTTAAAAGAATTGATTCTCTTTCCATACAAGAAGGAATCAATGAATTAAAAATAGCGAACACAACCTATCATACGGTTTTACTTGTCCAAATCGATAATGCAGCGGAGATGGAAGTGACTGAACAATCTTTTTATTTGTTTATTCATGAGGTCCTTGCAGAAGAGGAAGCCATGTATACTTTTGAAATGAACCATAATGAGATAGTCATCCTTCTTTTTGATGAAGATGAAAACCTTGTTAAAAGGAAGAGAAGTAGAATCATCCAAAGGATTAGAAGGGGAGTTAAAGCAACTTCCATAACAATCGCTTTTGGAACAATTTATCCAGCGCTTTCCTTCCTTGCTCAAGCCTATGAAGAAGCAGGAGAGGCACTCGAATATAAATTCATTTTAGGCAGCGGCCACGACATTTCTTATAATGAGGTAAAGGGTAGAAATCATGAATATGCGAATGTAATTAACAGTAAGGACTATGATCGTATTTACTCGATGGATTTTACTGACAAGGACAGGATTGAAAAGGATATTACCCTATTAATGGCTGACATAAAAAATGCAGGGAGAGATTCTTATCTATATTCACAAATGATCATCAGCACCATTTATATGTCCGCCATCAAAGCTTTGAAGGAGATGGGGGGAACGGTTGAGGAAGCCTTTCATCCCATCGAGGAATTTAAACAAATTGTTTCAAATCCAACGATTGATTTAATGAAAGTTAGACTAATCCAAACTTTGTTGAAAATAGCTGACTATATTAATGATCGGAAATTTGGGAAGTCCTCCTATCTGATTGAAAAAGCTAAGCTATATATTCAACATGGTCTTCATGACCCGAATTTTTCAATTGAGGCCGTAGCTCGTCATGTCAATATTAGCAACAGCTATTTTAGCATTTTGTTTAAACAAGAAACGGGTCAAACTTTCGTCGATTATTTGACTTCGTTACGAATGGAAAAGGCAAAATACTTCTTAAAGAACTCAGGCTATCGAACCTATGAAATTTCAGATATGGTCGGTTATAATAATTCCACCTATTTCAGCACCATATTCAAAAAATACACGGGCTTCACACCAAGCGAATACCGAAAGAAAATCTAATCAGTGACCAGGGGGCCGGGGTTCTGGCGGGGATCACAAATCTCATTTAAAGCCATGAATACTTCCCTTTGGCAACTTCCTTCATAATAATCCTCTCTTCTGCTGAAATATCCCACCCTTCATAAGTTGAAATGAAATACTGATGTCATATCAGAATAATCTGTTTGAAATAATTCCCCCTTATAATATGTATGATTGCAAGTATTGAATATAGGATGTCTTAGTAAGGAATATTCAATAGAAGGGGAGTATTTCAATGGATGTTTGCACAAATTGTGGTGAAGAATTAAATCATTCTAGTAAGTTCTGTCCAAACTGC
This sequence comes from Neobacillus sp. KR4-4, assembly GCF_042136325.1. Classification (NCBI taxonomy): domain Bacteria; kingdom Bacillati; phylum Bacillota; class Bacilli; order Caryophanales; family Bacillaceae; genus Neobacillus; species Neobacillus sp. KR4-4. The sequence goes on along the minus strand of NZ_JBHHJU010000038.1, from coordinate 10,470 downwards.
GGTTCGAAGGTTGCAATAGATCAAAAGAACATGCCCTCAACCTTAGAAACTCGCATTGAAATAAAGAAAAATCGTTCAAAAACGAGATTATTAGCTGGAGTTGGATCGCTTATAGGATTGATGCTTGTTATCAGCGTTACCCTAATCGTCAAAGACTTCACTAAGCCTGAATCTAAATCGAATGCAGCGGTAACAAAAACAGTTGACAGATTAAAAGATAAGGATGTTGAAAAGAAAGATCAAGTTAGTCATGAAACCGAACAGGAAAGTTCCAGACCTTCCTCTTCGGAATATATTTTGCCTGCTAGTGATAAGAAAGTGTTGGGTGAGGCGGACGTTGCTAATCTTACAAAAGGGCAGCTGCGTATCGCGAGAAATGAGATCTACGCTCGTCATGGGTATGTCTTTCAATCGGAGGATTTGCAAACCTATTTTTCGAGTAAGTCATGGTACCAGCAAGAACCTGACTTTGATGGCTCTTTAAATGAAGTAGAAAAGGAAAATATAAACTTCATCAAAGAAAGAGAGGACAGTCTTTAGTGGAGTACAGTTGGTGAAAATGTTTTAGTGCTTCAAAGTGTTTCGCTAGAAAAAGCAACTGAAACCATTAATCTTCTGAAGTAAATTCGAGTCCTACTGTACCTTGTTCCAATTGAATAGAAGTCAAAAGAAAGATACACTTACTATATCGTTAATTGGAGCAGGTGCAGGAATGAATAATCGACAAAAGGAATTATTAAGAATATTGCTGACGAATGAAGAAGGGGCCTTGAATATAAGGGATTTGTCGGAGGGGCTTGATTGTGCGGAGAAAACCGTACGGAATGATTTAGACCGGATCGAGGAGTTTCTTCTTGATTATTCCGGCGCGAGTCTGATCCGCAGGCCCGGTTTTGGAGTAATGATTGGAATTGGCGAGGGAGAACGGTCTGCCATTTTGCGAAGTCTTCTTTCTAGTGAACCGAAATCAAATGAAGAGCGGCTGATTGAAATCACCTATCAGCTCTTAACTAGTCATAAGGCGATAACACTACAGTATTTTTCTGATTCTTACTACGTACCCAAAGCGGCTATTAAAAAGGATATGGAAGAAATTACGAACTGGCTTCACGTATTTCATCTTGAGCTGATCACTAAACCACGGCTTGGAAGTGTGATTGAAGGAACAGAGCTGCAAAAACGGTCCGCGTTGGCGCACTTATCCGAACTAATTCCCTCTCTTTCAAACGGGAAAAATTTTGTGTTGGATCTATTTTTGCCTTATGAAATTGCGACCGTCAGGAAAGCACTGGAGGATTTGCGGGACAAGTTTTCGATAACTTTTACAGAGGAGGCGTTAGAGAGCCTGCTGGTTCATGCCTTGATCATGACCAAACGGACCCGGCAAAGGTCTTCCGTATTTGTCCAAGAGTCTGAAAAGAAATCGGCACTTGGTCGAAAGGAATATCAGTATGCCATTTGGTTTTTTAATCAGCTGGAGTCCGTATTTCGGCTCACGTTTCCTGAAGAAGAGCGGATCTATTTTACCTGGCACCTTATTAGCAGCAAGCGAGTAGAAGAGGGATCTGAACAGATTATGGAATATGATGAAGAGGTTGCAGAGGTACTCCGTGTGTTCATTGAAAAAATGGGAAAACTGACCCTATTTGATTTTGAAGCCGATTCGGTTTTACAAAATGGCCTTGCTGTCCATATGCTCTCCGTCATCAATCGAATGAAGTACGGTTTTCCAATCTTTAATCCGCTGCTATCTAATATTAAGAAGATGTATCCCTATATGTTTAATATGGTCATTTTGACGCTCGAAGAAATTAAAAGTACTTTCCATTTAGAAATCCCTGAAGATGAGGCAGCCTATATCGTTCTTCATTTTCAAGCCTCGATTGAACGGATGGAGGGGAAGAGAGACCTAAAGAAGAAGGCACTGATCGTCTGTCATATGGGAATTGGCATGTCTCATTTGCTAGAGGCAAAGATTGAACAGCAATATATGGACATTGATATAGTAGCCTGTATCGGCAAAGCAGAAGTAACAGATTATATAAGGCAGCATCCAGTTGATTTTATTATTTCTACTGTTCCTCTTGAAATCAATATGGAGTACCTCGTCATTTCACCGCTGTTTGGACAAGAGGATAAGAAAAAATTAAGTCAATTTGTTAAGAAGGTGAAGCAGAATAAGCCTGACCTTCTAGAACAAAATGCTTTTTCTCAATTATTGACGGAGGACCTTGTGTTTTTTCATTTGGATAAGGGACACCGATATGAAGTGGTCGAAATGCTTGCCACTACTCTCGTAAACAAAGGCTATGTGAGGCAAGAGTTTATCCATAGTGCTGTGAATCGGGAACGGAAATCTGCCACAGCGATCGGCGGAGGAGTGGCCATTCCGCATGGAAATCCGTTGGTGGTTCAAAGATCTGCCATAGCAGCAGCAATCATGAAAGAGCCAATTGAGTGGGGCGATGAACGGGTTTCACTAGTATTCCTGCTTGCGATTTCAAAAGAAAATCACCGAGACGTTCGCGCGGTCATCGGAAAAATAGCTTCCCTTAGTGAGTCACCATTGGTTGTACATGAGTTAACAGTCGCAGAGAATTATCAGGATTTTCTACGGATCATAAATAAGTAGGGCAGAGAAGAGTAGATCCAGAGATCCACTCTTTTTTTCGGTGCTTTTTATTTTAATAAAATGATTTTTACCGCAACTTCTGGTAAAAATAAATAAAATTTACTAGACAAAGAGGACTTATTATATAAGTAAGCGATTACTTATATTTTTTCATTAGGAGGAAAGCATGATGGGGAAAATTCTAGCTGTAACAGCTTGTCCCGTTGGTATTGCTCATACGTATATGGCTGCTGAAAACTTACAAAAAGCAGGCAAAGCGTTAGGCATAGATGTTAAAGTTGAAACACAAGGGTCCATTGGGGTAGAAAATGCGTTAACGGAACAGGAAATTGCGGAAGCCGATGGAATTATTATTGCTGCTGACAAAGAGGTCCCGAAAGACCGCTTTGCTGGAAAAAAAGTCATTGTTACCGGTGTTAAAGATGGAATTCAGAACCCGGAAAAACTCATTAAGCAGATTCAGAATGGAGATGTTCCTGTTTATAAACCAGAATTAGCATCTGCTACTGGATCATCGAATAGTAAAAGTAAAAAGAATCCCATTTATAAGCATTTGATGAATGGTGTATCTTACATGGTTCCATTTATTGTTGTTGGGGGATTGTTAATTGCGATTGCCTTGACTCTTGGCGGGCAACAAACACCTGGAGGAATTGTCATTCCAGACGATTCAATTTGGAAACAAGTTGAAAAGCTTGGCGGAACAGCATTCATGTTCATGGTGCCAATCTTGGCTGGTTTTATTGCAGTGAGTATAGCTGACCGCCCGGGACTAGTACCGGGGATGATCGGCGGATATATTGCAGCTAATGGCAGTTTTTATGGAAGTGAAGCAGGTGCCGGATTTATCGGCGGGATTATTGCCGGCTTTTTGGCAGGTTATATAGCCCTTGGAATTAAGAAATTAAAGGTGCCAAAAGCAGTTCAACCTGTTATGCCGATTATTTTTATCCCAATTCTTTCATCTGTTATTGTAGGTTTATTATTCATTTTTGTTATCGGTGCTCCGGTTGCCCAAATCTTTGAATCATTAACAAGCTGGCTTGCTAGTATGCAAGGCGGAAGTTCGATTGTATTAGCGATGATTCTTGGAGCGATGATTGCCGTTGATATGGGTGGACCATTCAACAAGGTAGCGTTCTTATTCGGTTCAGCTATGATAGCTGAAGGAAACTATGAAATTATGGGGCCGATTGCCGTAGCGATCTGTATTCCTCCAATTGGACTTGGACTAGCTACATTCTTGAACAAACGCAAATTTGGTCCAACGGAAAGAGATGCAGGGAAAGCATCCTTCACAATGGGTTTATTCGGTATTACGGAAGGTGCAATTCCATTCGCAGCACAAGATCCGCTGCGTGTTATTCCAAGTATCGTTGTCGGTTCTATGGCCGGCTCGGTTATTGCCATGCTTTCAGGTGTGGGTAACAAAGTGGCCCACGGCGGTCCGATTGTTGCCGTGTTAGGTGCTGTCGACAATGTCGTTATGTTCTTTATTGCCGTTATTGTTGGGGTAGTTATAACAGCGATCATGGTTACGGCATTGAAGAAAGATGTGGAGGCAGCGGCGGCCGTTGTTGGTGATGGCGGCGCTCGAACTGATGCGCCTCTAGTAGGAAATGGTGAAATGGCAGAAGCCGAAAAGGCTGAAATCGAGAAATTGACCGATATTACCAATTTGGACTTAATCGAAGTGGATTTAGACGGAACGACTCGTGACGGTGTTATCGATGAATTGATTACAAAGTTTGATGCTACTGGTGTTTTAAGCTCGAAGGCAGAATTTAAACAAGCAATCCTGAACCGTGAAGGTGAATCTTCTACTGGACTAGGTATGAATATTGCGATTCCACATGGAAAATCAAGTGCGGTTAAACGGCCAGCTGTTGCCTTTGGAATTCAACGTAACGGTGTAGACTGGAAGAGTTTAGACGGTTCAGATGCAAAACTAATCTTTATGATTGCCGTACCGGAAAAAGCAGCAGGAGATGCGCATCTGAAGATCTTACAAATGCTATCACGCAAACTAATGGATGACAGCTTTAGAGAGAGACTGTTACAGGTCACTTCTAAAGAAGGAGCGTTCAAATTGCTTGAGACAATCCATTAACATAGTAAGAAACCAACAAGAACCATTGTGAATAATGGATTATGTTACTAAAGATATCATCTGGAAAAAGAGAGCAGTCATTGCTCTCTTTTCCATATAAAAGTACATTAATTGACCATGGGCATCGATGACACGATGTGCGCACGTCAATGGATCGAGAGTGTAGAAAATAAAATAATGGAGGTATTATACATGCAACCGATGTTTTTAAAACCAGTCTTTAAAGAAAGAATTTGGGGCGGTACCGCTTTACAAGAAGAATTCGGCTATAAGATACCAAATGAAAAAACAGGTGAATGCTGGGCTATTTCTGCTCATCCAAATGGACCCTCTATGATTGAAAATGGACCCTATGCAGGTATGTCATTGGATGCAATCTGGCGAGAGAAACCAGAACTTTTTGGCCACCCAAAGGAAGAGGTTTTTCCTCTTTTAACAAAAATATTAGATGCAAATATGGATTTATCTGTTCAGGTCCATCCGGAGGATACATATGCGAAGGTTCATGAGAATGGTGAACTTGGCAAAACAGAATGCTGGTATATTCTAGATTGTAAAGAAGGTGCCGAAATGATCTTCGGTCACAAGGCTAAAACAAAAGAAGAATTAGTCGAGAAATTGAAAGAAGGAAAGTGGAACGAGCTGCTCGGCAGAGTCAAAATCAAACCAGGTGACTTTTACTATGTGCCAAGCGGAACTATTCATGCACTATGTGAAGGGACTCTTGTATTAGAAACACAGCAAAGTTCAGATACCACCTATCGTGTGTATGATTATGATCGCAGGGACGCTGACGGGAATTTAAGGGAGCTTCACTTAGAAAAAGCGATAGATGTAACGACTGTGCCGCATCAACATGCAGGGGTCGCTCCGAAAGTTGAGAAGCGGGAAAATGTAACCATTACAACCTTTGTGGAATCTGAGTTTTTCACCGTTTACAAGTGGGAAATCGAGGGTAAGGCTGCTTTTGAATATAATCATCACTATTTACTTTTAAGTGTGATCAAGGGAGATGGAACGCTAGTCCACAATGGTGAGAAGTATCCGTTGACTAAAGGAACACATTGCATTATTCCAGTCGGTTTGGGAGAATTTGAATTAAATGGTGAACTTGAACTAATCGTATCACATGCTTAGAACAAGGGAGACCATGGGATAACCAAAAGTAAACCAGGGGGAAATGTCGTGCTACTTGAATTGATTGCCGTCACGGCTGAGGATGCCGTATTAATTGAAAAATCGGGAGCAGACCGAATTGAGCTTGTTTCGGGTTTAACAGAGGGTGGATTAACGCCGAGTTATGGGTTGATTGAAAAAGCAGTTTCGAGTGTTCATATTCCGGTCAATGTTATGGTTAGACCGCATAGTCAGTCGTTTTGCTATTCGAGAGACGACCTCGCGATCATGAAAAATGATATTCGCATCATTCGCTCGCTTGGGGCAAACGGGGTCGTATTGGGAATGCTGGATGAAGAAGGAAATATCGAATACGGTCAGCTTGAAGAACTTTTAACGGAAACAGGTGATATGGAGGTAACCTTCCATCGCGCCATCGATAGTTCAAAAAATCCACTCGAAGCAGCAGAAAAATTGGACCAATATAAGGAAATCAAGACAATTTTAACATCGGGCGGATATGGAGACTGGCCCACCCGGCTTGAGCTGCTCCTGCAGATGAAGGATCGGTGTAAGAAGACGGATATCCTCATCGGAAGCGGGCTGACAAAGGAAAATATCCTAGAAGTTCATGAAAAAGTGGGTACCGGTTTCTATCATTTCGGATCAGCCGTTCGTAAAGAAAATAGTGTACTTCAACGTGTTTCGTTAGAAAAAGCCACTGAAATTGTTCATCTTTTGAAGAAAAAGGGATGAGTCCCTCATAATTGGGAGGAATACATATGAACAAGAAAATATCGTTAATACGCTCTAGTAATCTTGCACAGGTGGATTATGCTTATGCAAGTCGAGTACCTGCTGGGATGGAGTTGCTATTTTTAGCAGGGGCATGCCCTCTCAATAAAGAGGGAATCGTACCAGATATAAATGATTATGTAGCCCAGGCGAAACTCTGTGTTGAGAATTTGAAGGTGGCTTTAAAGGAAAGCCAAGCTACATTGGAAGATGTAGTCTATACGAGAGTCCTAGTTGCATCAAACCAGCAAGCTGATTTGGGTGCCGTTTGGAAAGCGATTCGTCTTGAGTTTGGCGACCACGATGTCCCAAGCACTTTAACCGGAGTTACAGTGTTAGGTTATAGAAACCAATTAGTGGAGCTGGAGGCAGTAGCAGCCGTCAATCCAATAAAGGAGTAATATCATATTTCACAAAAAAGGCATTGGTAAATTCCGATGCTTTTTATTTTTGTCAGAAATCAAAGGGATATTTAACTAACAATAATAATATAATAAAAGACAATATTAGTTTATTGTAATACGATAAATCGTGTGCTAAAATCATGTTGTCATGAAATAAGTGAGGTGTTTCAAATGAATGTTAGCCGAGGTTCGACCACTTTTTTAAAGGTCATTATTTTTCTGGCTGGAATGGCAGTGCTGGCATTGTGTATCTATTGGCTGCCTGTGATCGCCGTTAGAGATGCAAGGGTACATCCAGATACGGCTTCCTTCCTAATTCCCTTTTTAGTATGTGCCTACGGATTCTGTATTACGTTTGCGATTGTGTTGTATCAAGTATTTAAACTATTAACCTATATCGAAAGGAACAATGCTTTCTCTGAGTTATCCCTTAAATCTTTGATGGTTATAAAGAAATGTACTTTTGCAGTCATTTTCTTCCTTGTGTTAGGGATCGTAAGCTTGATGATGCTTGCTAAAGTTACAGGTGACGATGCAGCAGGTCCTATATCACTAAGTCTAATGGGTATTTTAGTGACAAGTACCGTTGCAGCTTTTGTCAGTGTTCTTGAAAAACCAATTAAAAATTTTCTGAAAAAGTGAAATAAATTGTGAGGTGTGTACTTTGAGAAAAGTCACAACATTATTTTTAAAAATAGCTGTTTTTATTATCGGACTACTAGTTCTTGCTTTATGTATATTTTTAGTGCCCCATCTAGCGGATTTCGCTGCAAAATTGTATCCAAGTATTCCCTCAATGAAATATCTCGTTTTCATCTTGATGTACGGAGCCGCCGTGCCTTTTTACTTTGCTCTCTATCAGGCGTTCAATCTTTTGCGGTACATTGACAGGAACACAGCGTTCTCAGAATTATCTGTAAAGTCGTTAAAGAGCATAAAGGGGTGTGCATTTACAATCAGTGGTTTGTATGTAGTAGGTTTGCCACTCTTTCGTTTGATAGCGAGGAAAGTGGACCCTCCGATTGGATTTATCGCACTCATCATCATTTTTGCTTCGTTGGTTATCGCCGTTTTTGCCGCTATCCTCCAACGGCTTCTACAAGAAGCGATTAATATAAAATCAGAAAATGATTTAACGGTTTGAGGTGGAGAAGATGGCCATTATTATTAATATTGATGTGATGTTAGCAAAACGAAAAATGAGCGTAACAGAGCTTTCGGAGAGAGTTGGAATTACTATGGCGAATCTTTCCATTCTGAAAAACGGGAAAGCAAAAGCGGTTCGTTTTTCAACATTAGAAGCGATATGTAAGTCTTTAGATTGCCAGCCAGGTGATATTTTGGAGTACAAAAGCGAGGAAGACACTCAATAAAAACAGACAACAAATTTAGTTAACGGGATTAGGATTCAAACCATAACCACGATTCGGTTTATAATAAAGGTAAAGATTGAAGAACATCTTAAATCAGTATTAAAAGGGGATGACAAAAGAAAGATGGGAAAGGAAAGTAAGTGGCAAACCAAAGACCAATTATTGGACTCACTCTGTGAGCTGGTGGAGATTCCAAGTGTGACACATAGTATTGGCGAAATCGAAGTGGCAGAATTTGTTGAAAAAAAGCTTCGTGAGCTTCCTTACTTTCAAACGAATAAAGAGTACTTAACTCTTCATACAACCGAGGACGATCGTAAATTTGTTACGGCTCTCGTCAAAAAAGGGACGAATGAAAAACAAACCGTGATTCTTGTCAGTCATTTTGATGTAGTGGGAGTAGAGGATTATGGGGATTGGCAGGAATATGCTTTTCAGCCGAAAAAATTAACAGAGTTATTTTATGGGAATAAGAATCATATGCCTAAAGAGGTTCAAAAGGACTTAGAAAATGGAAATTGGTTATTCGGCAGGGGAACGATGGATATGAAGTGTGGGTTAGCCCTCCATATGTCCCTCATCGAAGAGGCCTGTTCCGGATCCTTTGATGGGAATCTGCTCCTCTTAACGGTTTGTGATGAGGAAGTGAATTCTGTAGGAATGCGTAATGCGGCACCGGTTCTTTTGGAAATGGCGAAGCAGCATCATCTGGAATACAACGCGTGTTTGAACTCAGAGCCTATGTTTGCTCGCTATCCAGGAGATGAGAATCAATACATTTATTCCGGTTCCATTGGTAAGATCCTGCCTGGGTTTCTCTGCTACGGGAAGGAAACACATGTGGGTGAGCCTTTTTCAGGATTAAATGCGAATTTTATGGCCTCACTGCTAACGAATGAGTTAGAGTTGAACACAGAATTTTGTGAAGTGGTTGAAGGTGAGGTCACTCCCCCGCCAACCAATCTAATCCAGAAAGACTTAAAAAAAGAATACAATGTGCAAATCCCTCATCGAGCGATTACCATGTTCAATCTATTTATTATGGAACGTTCGATGAATGAAGTAGTGGAACACCTAAGAAAAAGTGCTGAAAAAGTCGCCCGCAGGATCGAACAAGGGTATGAAAAAAGAGCAGCCCATTTTTCGACATTAGAAAATTCTACACCAAAGGAAATGTCCGTAAAGGTTTATCAATTTGATGAATTATTACATTATGCGATCGAAACTTATGGAAAGGAAAAAGTAGATGCTATTCAAACAAATGTCTTGAGAAGTAGAGGGGCGAGGGATGATCGCGACCTGACCATTCACCAGGTTGATGAGCTTTCGATCCTTTGTAAAGAGCTATCACCCATGATTGTTCTTTTCTTTGCTCCCCCCTATTATCCGGCGGTAACCTCTCGAAACCACCCGCGTATCAGTCGTGTCGTGGATCATATCATTGGGTATGCCAAAAATACGTATGATATCGAGCTGAAAAACCAAAGTTATTTTGCTGGGTTATCGGATTTAAGTTATGTTAGTTTGGAGAAACCTGCGTCAAGTCTGAAAGACCTCACCGCTAACATGCCATTGTGGGGGAAGGGATATCATGTTCCTTTAGATGTATTAGAGAATCTCAATATTCCTGTCCTTAACCTAGGTCCGGTTGGAAAAGATGCACACAAATGGACCGAGCGACTAGATGTCGACCATGCTTTCGGCGCGTTAAGAGATATGCTTTCGATTACAGTGAATCTATTATTAGATGGGGACAAGGATTAAAATCTAGCAGATCTGCATCAGGGAAAAGGAAATGGAGATGCTCAGAGTTTTGTTACTCTGAGCAATTTTTTTATAATATCTTCTTATTTGAGTAATCAGCAAAATAAACGGAGATTTTCCGGTTAAATGCTGAACGGAGCTCGTTTCGAGATTAAGCCCATATAATTGTGTAAAAAGAAAATGAGTCAAATTAATTCCTCATGGTTACAATGTTAACGGCTAATTAAACAATGTGGAGGAAGTAATTATGACTCAAGTACAGTTTAACCTAAATAT
>NZ_JBHHJU010000037.1:0-49704 GCF_042136325.1 Neobacillus sp. KR4-4 | reverse complement strand
CTCAAGATGAGATTTCCCATAGCGTAAGCTAGTAAGAACCCTGAAAGATGATCAGGTTGATAGGTCAGAGGTGGAAGCGTGGTAACATGTGGAGCTGACTGATACTAATCGTTCGAGGACTTAACCAATTTTAAGGTGAACTCAAGTTTACAAAAACTTCTTCTGCATTATCTAGTTTTGAGGGAATGATTCCTCAATTTAATAGTCTGGCAGCAATGGCGAGAAGGTCACACCCGTTCCCATACCGAACACGGAAGTTAAGCTTCTCAGCGCCGATGGTAGTTGGGACACGCGTCCCTGTGAGAGTAGGACGTTGCCAGGCAAGCCCTATCGGGTTATTTTTTTGTCAAAATATAATCTGGCCCCTTGGTCAAGTGGTTAAGACACCTCCCTTTCACGGAGGTAACACGGGTTCGAATCCCGTAGGGGTCACCAAAGTTTTTTCACGATAGTGAAAAATAGTATCATTAATTTGGAGGATTAGCTCAGCTGGGAGAGCATCTGCCTTACAAGCAGAGGGTCGGCGGTTCGATCCCGTCATCCTCCACCATATCTATCTTTCAAAGATTATGCCGGGGTAGCTCAATTGGTAGAGCAACTGACTTGTAATCAGTAGGTTGGGGGTTCAAGTCCTCTCGCCGGCACCATTAGTACGAGCCATTAGCTCAGTTGGTAGAGCATCTGACTTTTAATCAGAGGGTCGAAGGTTCGAGTCCTTCATGGCTCACTTTTAAAATTAATTGCGGAAGTAGTTCAGTGGTAGAACACCACCTTGCCAAGGTGGGGGTCGCGGGTTCGAATCCCGTCTTCCGCTCCAACATAAGCCGGGGTGGCGGAACTGGCAGACGCACAGGACTTAAAATCCTGCGGTAGGTGACTACCGTACCGGTTCGATTCCGGTCCTCGGCACCATTAAGTGAATTAAATTCATTTGCGCCCTTAGCTCAGCTGGATAGAGTGTTTGACTACGAATCAAAAGGTCGGGAGTTCGAATCTCTCAGGGCGCATATAACGGGAAGTAGCTCAGCTTGGTAGAGCACTTGGTTTGGGACCAAGGGGTCGCAGGTTCGAATCCTGTCTTCCCGACCATTCTTTAATTTTATAACGGGGTCTTAGCTCAGCTGGGAGAGCGCCTGCTTTGCACGCAGGAGGTCAGGGGTTCGATCCCCCTAGACTCCACTTATTCGGAGGAATACCCAAGTTTGGCTGAAGGGATCGGTCTTGAAAACCGACAGGCGGGTCATACCGCGCGGGGGTTCGAATCCCTCTTCCTCCTCCATTATCTTTATATATTGTTGTCGCGGGGTGGAGCACGTTCGAATATGCTACTTCGAATAAATCTACAGCGCAACGATTGAGCCGCTGCTTGAATAAGCTTTCTGAAATCGGGGCGGTCGTTATACTAAGAGCATGTGAAAACTTCACTTTTTTATTATCGTCGCGGGGTGGAGCAGTCCGGTAGCTCGTCGGGCTCATAACCCGAAGGTCGCAGGTTCAAATCCTGTCCCCGCAATTAAGTTATTTTCAAGCTATGCTTGAAAATACTCTGGTCCGGTAGTTCAGTTGGTTAGAATGCCTGCCTGTCACGCAGGAGGTCGCGGGTTCGAGTCCCGTCCGGACCGCCATTTTTATCTTAGTAGTAAATCTACTGTTTTTATACATATTTTTTAGGCTCAGTAGCTCAGTCGGTAGAGCAAAGGACTGAAAATCCTTGTGTCGGCGGTTCGATTCCGTCCTGAGCCATTTTTCATTTATATGGAGGGGTAGCGAAGTGGCTAAACGCGGCGGACTGTAAATCCGCTCCCTCAGGGTTCGGCGGTTCGAATCCGTCCCCCTCCACCATTATGGCGGTTGTGGCGAAGTGGTTAACGCATCGGATTGTGGTTCCGACATTCGTGGGTTCGATTCCCATCAGCCGCCCCATTTGATCTAGTGTTTGGGCAGCATAGCCAAGTGGTAAGGCCGAGGTCTGCAAAACCTCTATCCCCGGTTCAAATCCGGGTGTTGCCTCCAAATTTTTATATGCGGGTGTAGTTTAGTGGTAAAACCTCAGCCTTCCAAGCTGATGTTGTGAGTTCGATTCTCATCACCCGCTCCAAATTGGGCCTATAGCTCAGCTGGTTAGAGCGCACGCCTGATAAGCGTGAGGTCGATGGTTCGAGTCCATTTAGGCCCACTATATATTATTCCGCAGTAGCTCAGTGGTAGAGCTATCGGCTGTTAACCGATCGGTCGTAGGTTCGAGTCCTACCTGCGGAGCCATTTTTTTTTAACTAATCAACTTTCATTTAATAACAACCACCTTTAAAAAGTAACCATTTTTTGAAGGTGGTTTTTTTATGCCTTTCTCTGTTATAACTGAATGTTGATTTTACTGTGTTTGAACAATAAGCGGAAAAATTCCGTTTAAATTGCGAAATACCCATATTTTTTCGATAATAAGGGAAGTTTTTCCGTCTAAATGATTCAAATCGTTGGATTTTGCCTTATTTAGAGCAGTTAAGCGGAATTTCTCCGCTTATATTGGCTTCATAAGCCTCCTCTATATACAATAAGCGGAATTTCTCCGCTTATATCAGCTTCGTAAGCTTCCTCTAAATACATTAGGTCGGAATTTCTTTCTCATACCTACACGAAACTCACTAATAAGTTCATATAAAAAAAGCCAGCATATTAGCTGACTTTTTCATGCAAAATTAGATTAACTTCAAACCACTTACAAAGATTAATACAGCAACTACGGTTCGCAGCGGTCTCGTTGGTACCTTTGCCGAAATGCTGCTGCCAATCAGTACTCCCGGAATCGAGCCCATAAGTAAATTCCCCACAAGCATATAGTTAACATTTCCATAACCGATATGAAGCATCCCTGCTACTGTAACCAAAAGAAACGCGTGAGTAATATCCGTACCAACCATCTCTGATGTTTTCATTCGATAAAGATAAATCATTGCCACAGCGAATAAAGAACCTGATCCTAAAGAAGTGAGTCCCACGATAAAGCCAAAAAGGCAGCCAATTAAAATGGTTAGTGTTTTCTTTTCACTCAAAGGCTTCATTTGCCAACGATTGGGTCTTAATTTTTTCTCTACAAACGTTCTGATAATGATAGCTAGTGAGACAAATATCAATATATAACCGAGGGAATGCCTAATAATCTGTTCTTGATTGTGGTAATACGCTTCAAAATAGTGAAGGGAGCCAATCGCAATGACTGCACTAGGGATACTTCCCATCGCTAAATACTTCACCATCTGAACATTCACTGTTTTTTGCCGCCAGTGTTGAACAAGTCCGAATAGCTTTGTGATTGAATTATAAACAAGGTCTGTACCGACAGCAATGGAAGGATTGACCCCAATTAAAATTAAGACCGGGGTTAACAATGCTGCTCCGCCGACTCCAGTCAACCCTACCAAAAAACCAACAAGTAAACCCATCAACGTAATCCCTATACTCATATCCGCACGCCCAATCAATTCCTAGTATTTATATAGGATTATATACATTTATGCGCGTCTTGTAAATAACTAACTGATTATTAGATTCTGATAATTATAACAATAGATTAGTAGATCACAGAATTGGTGATTGAATACAAGCATAAAAAAACTATGCTGTTCATTCAGCATAGTTTTAATAGTTATGATATGTAACGACTTCTTATGAAAATCCTCCGCCCATTATTAGCGCAACCCCTAATATAATGACTAAGAGTAAGGCGATATATCCGATTATACTAATAATCGTAATAATCCAACCGATTACCTTTCGATCTGTTTTAATTAAGTAAATCCCTAGGGCAATCGCACCAAAAATGAAACCGAGAATTCCCCAAAGGACGGGACTTTTACCATGCTTACGAGAATCGATAACTAAATAAATGGTGATTACTATATTTAAAAGCAATCCAAATGAACCTTCCAAAATACACTCCCCTTACGTTCAAAATTATATTCTAAAAATAAATTATACCAGAAAATTTTAACTAAATTGGAGACTTTTATTAAAAGAATGATCTTAGGGATTTTGTGTCATATTTCAACATTAGTAGAGCAGCTACACCGATTAATTTATGCTTCCTTGTTTTTAATATGCTGCTTATTCCTGGAAGTTGTTATTCTTCATAAAAATGGTTATTCAGCAATGACGGAATTTTGTAGAATAGAGGGATATTTCCTGCGGAATTTTTAAGCGAGGTTCGACAGACTTCACGTAGGTTTAGTTAGAGGAATTCGCTATTTTCAAGACCCTTGCCTGCTTCAATCAAACGATTGATTAGTTGAGAAATTTGGGGATGCTGGTGGAGGTTTGTCATGAATAAGAGCTGGACAAATGTAAGGACAAACCCAAAAGGCTTGTCCTTGGTAATAAGACCGAAACTAGGTAAAATTTTAAAAACAGGTAGGTAATGAACGAGCTCACTAATCCCTCACTATCTTTTTCAATTTTCCCCGAGCCCCGCTACGCCAACTTTTCACGGCTGAGGGGGAGACCTTTTCTAGTTCGGCGATTTCTCTGATTGATAGTTGATCACGGACGGTGTACAGCAGCCATTTCTGTTGGTTCGGAGTCAGTGTTTCACAGTAGGATAGCAGGATTTCTTTCTCTAATGGATCATCAGAAAAGGAATCTTCTACTAGGTCCCAAAATTGCTCATCCGGGTGTACATTTCGTTCATGATCTTGGTGTGCTTTTTTTAACTCCATGAGGAGGCAGCCTTTGATGTAGGTGTAGGCATAATTGGTGAAGCTCCCTTTGTTAGGATCGAAGCGTTGGCTTGCTTCCCAAAGGCCAATGAGACTGTGCTGATAGAATTCATCATGGTTTTTGTAAAGATGGAGCGAGTTTATGATCTTGTGGAGCATGGGCTGGTACTGGTCGACTAATTGTTCAAAGCTTTCCAAGGGAGAGTCCTTTCAGAAAGCGCGCTTTTCTTGTATTCCCGGGTACTTCTACCATAACGGGAATGCTTAATTGAATCGAACGGTGAAAATTCACTTTTGAATCGTTTTTTTGTCTATTTGAGGTAAAAAATGAAGGCAAATATGATTTTTGAAGGGGATTTTTGCTTTTTCAGCTGAATTTGGGGTGAATTACAAAAGGTTCTATTTGCCTTTTGAAAAACCTCTGCTAGGGATTTTTTGCAGGTAAGATGCAAAAAAAGAAGGTTAGTGCCAAGAAATTTGGCATATTTTCTCAAAAAAGGTGAGTAAAATAGCGTTTTTAATTTTGGCACAGAAATTGCAAATTTATAAGTTGAAAATAGTGAAAAGCACGTTCGTACATTTTTTAGGGAATGAAAGGAGAAATTCTATGCAGGCAGCAAAAAAATTCTTATTTTTCTAGAAGGAGTTTGAAGTCCAAGCGAGAATTAATTTTATGTGTGATTATCGTAAGCGCTTACTAGTAAAATTGTGGTAACAAATTACTATTTCAGAAAATTATGAATTTTCTCATTGACATTATTTTTTCTGACCCATATACTCGTGTTAGAAAAAGAAAATGATCAGTTAGTTTTTAAAAGGAGGTTTAGGAGCATGCAAACACTGGAAACAGTCATTGTTACAGGATATGCAAAAGCTCCACAGGGAACTTCCATGTATGAAATGTATAAGCATGCGGGAATTGTACTCGAAGTGGAGCTGAAAGATCATAAAATTATCGGCGCCGAATTCACCTTCGTAACAGAACTAACGAAAAATTATTTTCAAAAACTGTTGATAGGTTACTGTCTTCAAGATGGTGTTGAGCAGCTGATTGAACGAATTCAAAGCTTTTATTTTGCTCCATCCCAGCAAGCGATCATTGTGGCTCTACAAGCTGCAGTTCAACGTTACTGGGATAACGTGAAGCAAATGAATAGATAACGTTTGGTTATAATAAAGTGGGAGGATGACCTTCTCCCATGGTCTTATTAAAACCGAGCAAACATGGACTCTTTGTAAGGAATGTTCGTTTGAACGACATTCTTTATGCAGATCTATGTTTTGCTCGGTTTTTTATGTTTCCAAAGGGTTATAAACCACTAAGTGTCTATGGAGAGGAAGGGAAAAAGGATGAGCAAGCTGATTACATGCGAGGATGCTGTAAAAAAGGTTAAAAGCGGCTCACGAATTATGGTAGGGGGATTTGGACTTGTGGGAAGTCCGCTTAGTTTAATAGCCGCTTTGGCTCAGTCGGAAGTGAAAGATTTAGAGATTATTAGTAATAATCTTGGTGAACCAGGTAGAGGTCTTGGAGTGCTAGTACGGCAAAAACAAGTAAAAAAAGCGATAGGTTCATATTTTACATCGAACCCAGAGGTGGTTAAATCCTATCAGGAAAAGGAAATGGACGTGGAGCTTCTTCCTCAAGGAACGATGTCTGAAGCTATTCGAGCGGGTGGTGCAGGACTAGGCGGGTTTTATACGCCGGTCAGCGTCGGAACAAAAATCGCCGAAAACAAAGAGGAGCGTATCCTTAACGGTAAAAAATATGTGTTCCAAGAGCCTCTTAAAGCCCACTTTGCTTTCATTAAAGCGAAAAAAGCGGATCAATTAGGAAATCTCATCTACAACCAATCGGCAAGAAACTTCAATCCGATGATGGCAACAGCTGCAGATGTGGTTATTGCAGAGGTAGACGAGATTGTGGAGGTTGGCCAAATTTCTCCTGAGGAAATTGTAACCCCTCATTTATACGTTGATTTTATCGTAGTGAAGGGAGGGAACTAGCTTGAACGTGAAACAATACATTGCTGCAAGAGCGGCGAAGGAATTGAAGGATGGCGATATCGTCAATTTGGGCATAGGGATTCCAACGCTGGTGGCTGATTATATTCCATCCGATGTTAACGTTTTTTTACACTCAGAAAACGGCATCCTTGGCGTTGGCCCTACCCCTGATCCAGAGCATATTGACCAAAATCTTGTCAATGCAGGGAAACTGCCTGTCACCGTTTTGGAAGGGTCATCCTTTTTTGATAGTGCTTCCTCTTTTGCGATGATTCGCGGAGGGCATGTAAGTGTTTCGATTCTTGGTGTGCTGCAAATCGATGCAAATGGGCGGATCGCCAACTGGGCCGTGCCAGGAAAAAGTGTTCTTGGTGTAGGCGGGGCAATGGATTTATTGGAAGGCTCCAAAAAGGTAATCGTCACAACGATGCATACGTCTAACCAGGGAGAGTCAAAAATCGTCAAGGAATTAACCTATCCGATTACATCAGAACGAATCGTGGATTTAATTATTACCGATTTAGCGGTTTTCGCTGTAAAGGACGATGGACTTCATCTTTTAGAGCTGTCACCTGGAGTTTCCCTTGAAGAAGTTCAACAGAAAACGGACGCACCTTTTCAACTTGCTGAATCTTTCAATAAAGGCAAAGAGGTGACCGCGTAGTGGTTGTCATCGTAAATGCATATCGGACGGCTATCGGAAGCTTCGGTGGATCACTGGCAGATACGCTTCCAGAAGAGCTTGTCTCTCTCATCATGAAAAATAATCTTTCTGCTTCCGGTTATGGTGCCAATATTGTCGATGAAGTCATTGTCGGCCAAACAAAGCAGAGTGCGCATGCGCCGAATATTGCTAGAGTTGCAGCATTACAGGCCCATTTCCCCGAATCGATTCCTGCATATACCGTACATCGTCAGTGTGGTTCCGGTATGCAGGCCGTCATTAACGGAGCGATGTCGATTATGACAGGTCAGGCGGACGTCGTTTTAGCAGGAGGCGTCGAAAGCATGTCACAAGCGCCTCATTATATGGTCGGCACTCGATTTGGCCAAAAGATAGGAGATCTAACGCTGTATGATTCAAATACGGAGAGTCAGCCAAAATCCCAGCCAGAGGAGATATATGGCCGTTTCACAATGGGGCAAACAGCCGAATGGCTGGCTGAAAAATATAAGATTAGCCGCCGTGAACAAGATGAATTTGCCTTTAAGAGTCAGCAGAAAACGAAACGTGCCATTGAAATGGGCCATTTTGAAGAAGAAATCATTCCTGTTCCGGTAAAGGAAGGAAAAAAGGGAATCAGACATTTTGCGATCGATGAGTACCCAAGATTGACGGACATTGAAAAGTTAGGAACCTTGCGTCCTGTGTTTCAAAAGGACGGTACGGTTACAGCCGGAAACTCCTCCGGCAGAAATGATGGGGCCTCGATGCTGCTGTTGATGTCAGAAGAAAAAGCCAAACAACTTGGAGTGGTCCCATTGGCAAGGATTCGTTCCTTTGCTGCAGCCGGTGTATCACCAAAAGAAATGGGAATCGGTCCGGTTCCAGCATCGCAAATGGCGTTGAAAAAAGCCGGTCTTCGTTTGGAAGATATCGATTTAATTGAATTAAATGAAGCCTTCGCTGCTCAAAGTCTTGCTTGTTTAAAAGAATGGGGCATCAAAGGAGACAACGTAAATGTCAACGGAGGGGCGATTGCCTTAGGCCATCCACTGGGGTCCTCCGGTGCAAGAATCGTTACTACATTATGTCATGAGCTTGAAAAACAAAAACGGCAATATGGCCTTGCGACGATTTGTGTGGCGGGGGGATTAGGATTGGCAATGGTGGTGGAAAGATGGAGGGAATAAAAAAAGACTACGTGTTTCATCGGGATTTAAAAAAGGAGTATCCGATTATTACCCACGGTGAAGGGGTCTATCTCATCGATGAGAACGGGAAAAAATATTTGGATGCTTGCTCGGGTGCGGTGGCCGCTAACTTAGGCCATGGGATTCCTTCTATCGGCGAGGCCATGGCGGAACAAGCAAAAAAAGCAGCTTTCGTCCATACCATGCGCTTCGAGACAAAAGCATTGCATGAATTAGCTGAAACCATCGGAAAAATGGCTCCCGATGATTTAAATAAAGTGTATTTTACCACCGGTGGCTCTGAAGCCAATGAAAGTGCTCTGAAGCTGGCGCGGCAATACCATCGGGATGCCGGCAGACCCCAAAAACATATGGTAATTGGGCGATGGCAATCGTATCACGGGAACACCATTGGTTCTTTATCCGCAGGAGGAGACGTTAAGAGAAGACATGCATATACTCCTAATCTTTTAAACTATGCCCATGTCTATTCTCCGTACTGCCACCGATGTCCATACGATCGTCAAAAAGAGGATTGTCTCTCCAAACAAAACTGGACATGTGTGACGGATATTGAAAGAACCATTTTAGAGCTTGGTCCTGAGAACGTGTCGGCATTGATCGCCGAACCGATTGTCGGAAGCCAGCAAGGTGCTGTTCCGCCGCCGCCGGGCTATTTTGAGAAAGTTCGTGAGCTGTGTGATCGTTACGAAATCGTCTTAATTATCGATGAAGTGATGACTGGATTCGGCCGTACGGGTACCAACTTCGCGACAGAACAAATTGGCATCACGCCTGATATCATCACATTTGGAAAAGGGGTATCAGCGGGATATGCTCCACTTGCTGGAATGATCGTGCATGATCGATTAGTCGACGGTCTCATACAAAACAGCGACGGGAAATTCATTCACGGTTACACCTATAGCGGGCATCCAGTAGCGGTTGCAGCGGGTCTTGCAGCATTGGACGTATATGAGCGAGAGATGGTGCTGGAAAACGTCAAAGAACAAAGTTACTACCTCGTCAAACGTCTTTTGGAACTGAAGGAAAAACATACTTATATATCTGATGTTCGCGGCAGAGGGCTTTTAATCGGTATGGAGCTTGTGAAGGATCGTGGCCAGGATCTGCTGTTCGATCCATCTGAAAAAGCTGCGGAAAGATTGAATGGAATTGCCATGGAACTCGGTGCGGTTTTTTATCCCGGTTCCGGTGCCATTGACGGTACAAAGGGGGAGCACCTCATCATCAGCCCTCCCTTAAATGTTACAAGAACAGAAATTGACGAGATTGTAAGAATTTTAGATGAATCATTCACGCTATTTAAAGGTCAATTAAGAAAGGATGAGATGTATGAAATTACAAAATAAAACAGAAGAGATTCAAAAAAAGGCACAGAAACATTTATCACCGGTTATGACCAGGGTAACGGAGCTTGTCATTGAAAAAGCACATGGCGCCAAATTTTGGACGACAGACGGAGAGGAGTATATCGATTTCGTTTCAGGAGTGGCTGTTAACGCAGTCGGTCATACGAACGGAAAAATGGTGGAAGCCATTAAAAAGCAAGCGGAGGCCTTGATTCATCTTGGGTTGAACTATGGTTATTATGAAACGGCAGCGAATTTGGCGGAAAAGCTTGCTCAGATCACACCAGGAAACCTAGACACGGTCTTTTTCTCCAATTCGGGAGCTGAAGCGATTGACGGTGCTCTTAAACTAGCAAAAGCGGCCACAGGCAGACCCGCGATCATTGCTTTTGAAGGTTCGTTTCATGGCCGTACCTTAGGGGCAACTGCCATTACGGCATCAAGCTCTAAATACCGCCGTTATTATGAACCGATTTTAGGCGAGGTGTACCACGTTCCCTATCCGTATCCGAGCCAGCTGAAAAACATTAGAGAAGAAGAAGCGGAAGAATACTGCTTGAATCAGCTTCAAAAATTATTCGATTTACGCGTCGATCCTTCCCGTGTAGCGGCTATCATCATTGAACCGGTCATGGGTGAAGGCGGCTATTATCCGGCACCGCCAAGCTTTTTGAGGGAGTTAAGAAAGATGACAGAGAAACACGGCATTTTGCTTATCTTTGATGAAGTACAAACAGGATTTGGCCGTACAGGAAAAATGTTCGCAGCAGAGCACGCCAATGTGACGCCTGATATTTTAGTATTGGCAAAAGCCCTTTCCGGCGGCATGCCTCTTGGTGCGATTGTCGCAAGTCGTGAGCTTCATGAAAAATGGCCGACGGCTGGACATGGTTCGACATTTGGAGGAAATCCAATCTCCTGTGCGGCGGCATTGGCAAACATTGAGGTTATTGAGGAAGAGAAGTTGGTAGAACGCAGTGCTAACCTTGGTGCCGAGATTGTCGGCCGACTTCATAATTCGGTTGGACATTTACCGGGCATTATTGAAGTCCGAGGAGTCGGCATGATGATCGGTATTGAATTCGATTCCGAATCTGCTGCTTCCTTTGTACCGAAAATTAAATCAAAAGCACTGGAAAATGGCTTGCTCATTATGAACTGTGGTGTAAGCGGGCAAACGATCCGATTAATGCTGCCTCTTAATGTTCAAGAAGATGTGCTTGATAGAGGATTAGCGATTTTAGAAGATGTGATCACCGAAACCATTTCAGGAAACTAATTTTCGTTTCTTCGGAATACCACCAAAAAGGAGGTTAAGTATATGTCTAGTCAAATCAAAACAGATATCCTTCAGGGGGATCTTTATATCAACGGAAAATGGGTAAGTGCTCCCGATCAGTCCTACTTTGAAAGCATCAATCCAGCAACGGGGGAACTTGTCGGCATATGTGCGGCCGCCACAACGGAGCAAGTGGAAGAGGCTGTCACAAAAGCGAATGAAGCATATGCGCAATGGAAGAACACCCCCATTCCAGAACGAGCGGCTTATTTAACGAAAGCAGCCGAATTGTTTGAAATTCGCAAACAGGAACTTGCTCGTGTAATGACGATGGAGATGGGCAAAGTGCTGCCTGAGTCTTTAGGCGAAGCGGGAGTGGTCATCGCTACTGCTCAATATATGGCAGGCGAGGGACGACGCCTCTTTGGAGAAACGGTCCCTGCCGGCTTCCCAGACCGGAATGTAAGAATGGTTCGTGAGCCTCTTGGAGTCGCGGCATGCATTACCCCCTGGAATTTCCCGGTGGCACTTGCTTCCTACAAAATCTTTTCAGCTCTGATTGCTGGGAATACCATCGTCTGGAAGCCTGCTTCAGAGGTTGCGCTATCGGCAAAGATTTTTGTGGAAGTGTTAGCTGAAGCGGGATTCCCAGCAGGGGTTGTGAACTTAATTACCGGTTCAGGAAGAACCGTCGGTCAAACACTCGCTGAGCATTCGGATGTGAAAATCATTTCGTTTACGGGCTCAACAGAAGTCGGACAAAAGCTGGCTGAAATGAGTAGTAAAACGTTGAAACGTATCTCGTTGGAATTGGGCGGAAAAAATGCCGTGATCGTCTTGAAGGATGCGGACTTGGACAAGGCGGCAGACGGAATCGTCAAATCAGCGTTTACAACAACTGGTCAACGCTGTACAGCGGCAAGCCGAGTCATCGTCGAGCGTTCAGTAAAGGAACGGCTCGTACAAAAAGTAGTAGATTTAACAAAGTCTATGAAAATAGGAAATGGACTTGAAGAAGGGAACCAAGTAGGCCCTCTGGTCAATGATGATCAGCTTCTTACCGTCGAAAAATATGTAAAAACAGCGATTGAAGAAGGTGGAAAGATTGTGTCAGGCGGGCAGCGTGTCAATGAATTGGGCGGCTATTACTATGAACCGACCATCATTGAGAATGTAAAACCGAATGATACCATTGCACAGGAAGAAATATTTGGTCCGGTTCTTGCCATCATTGAAGTAGATTCATATGAGGAGGCCATGGAGGTAAATAACGGAACGATTTATGGGCTATCGACTTCCATTTATACAGAGAGCCTTCATTATGCGAACCGTGCGGCTAAGGAAGCAGTCAGCGGACTTGTCTATATTAATAACGGAACGTCTAATGCCGAGATGGGTGTGGCGTTTGGGGGGATGAAGATGTCCGGAAACGGTCATCGTGAAGTTTCCCATCATGCATTTGATGTCATGACTGAGTGGAAGTCCATTTATACGAACTATTAATGAACAGACCATATCGATTAAAGGCGGGAGAACATGAGAAAACATCGTATTGGTATTGCTTTCTTTTACCATGAATCCCACAGTTTCAGCCCGATGAAAACTGAAATCGAACAGTTTCGAAATGAAGGCTACTTTATCGGGGATGAAATTTATGATGCCTATACAGGAACGAAAACAGAAGTGGGTGGGTTTCTGGATGTATTGAAACAGGAGGAGGACGTAGAAATCGTACCGCTGCTTTGTGCGGCAGCTGTCCCATCAGGCGTAGTATCAACGGAGGCGTACTCCATTATCGAAAGCCAAATGCTGGAGTCCATCCAGCAGGAGGGAAGGTTGGACGGATTATTGCTTGCCCTGCATGGAGCGATGGTCGTCGAGCACCTCCATGATCCGGAAGAGCATTTACTCGGAAAAATTCGCGGGCTTATCGGACCGAATGTTCCGATCGCAACAACCCTGGACATGCACGCCAATTTAAGTGGAAAAATGATTGATTACACACCGCTACATTTTGGATTTAAAACCTATCCGCATATTGATATGTACGAGCAGGGCATTCATGCGGCCAACGCTTTGTTAAAACAATTAAAGGAAGGTGTGACGTACTACGCTTCTTTTGAAAAGCTGCCGATGATGCCTCCCTCTATCAATATGAGAACGGCAGAAGGGCCGATGCACAAAATGATCGAGTGGGCGAAACAAGCCGAAGAGGAAGCTGGTATTCATCATGTGTCCGTATTTGGCGGTTTTCCTTACTCGGATATTCCCATGGCCGGTGCAAGTGTCCTTGTTGTTTCACTCGATCCGCAAAAAGGAAAAGAGACTGCCCAAAAGATGGCTTCCTTGTTCTGGAGTGTAAGAGAAGAATTTATTATGGATTTGCCCGGTGTAAAAGAAGGGCTCGCTTTGGCGATGTCAGTGGAAGATGACAAACCAGTCGTGCTGGCGGATATCTCGGATAATCCTTTAAGCTGCGGGAGCGGGGATACAACTGAGCTTCTTCGGGAGATGGTGAAGATGAACATTCACGACACGCTGTTTGGAGGACTTTACGATCCAGAATCCATTGAGGCCTGCCGCAGAATGGGAGCCGGAAATAAGGTCATGCTGTCCCTTGGAGGGAAAGTATCGCCTGAATTTGGGGAGCCCGTAAAGGTCGAAGCAACGGTCGTGGCCCTTTCGGATGGTGTATTTCACAATTCTGGACCATTCAATCAGCATTTAAGAGTTGATTTAAAAGGGGCGGCACACATTCGTGTTGGCAAGATGGATATCCTCCTGATTGGAAGGCCGATGTCAGCGAATGATCCGGAAATGTTTCGTCACATTGGTATTGAGCCAGCCACGAAGAGAATTCTTGGGCTAAAGGCTAAAAATCACTTCCGGGCAGCGTTTGAGCCGATCGTTGGCCGCATCATTTACGTGGATGCACCTGGAGTGGCATCCAATCGTTTAACCACTTTTACGTATCGTAATATTCCTAAGCCAATTTGGCCGCTCGATGATATCCAATATGAAGGAGAACGGAGGGGGACAGAAAAATGGACACATTAAACAAAACTTATTATGTCGAAGTACCAGCTTCATTGAATCCAGAACAGCTAAATATAATGATGGAGCTTGAGCGAGACGCATTTCCGGGATTAGGAGCCGTAGATGAACAAGCCCTTGTTCCGCTCACACGCTACGGGAAACTCATTCAATACCGGCAGCCAAACGATCCAAGGCCGATTGCGATCTGTGAAGTGATGAGAGCTTACCAAGATATTCATAAAGCCTACATTTTTGGGTTCTATGTCCGCTCCGACCAGCAAGGAAAAGGAATCGGAAAATTATTCTTGCAGGATATTTATCCGATTTTAAAACAAGATGGATTTCAAAAAGTATGCCTAACGGTCAACGTTGAGAATAAATCAGCTGTTAAGCTATACGAAAAAATGGGCTTTGCAATAAAAGAGACAAGATTCGATGAATTTGGAGAAGGCGAAAATCGCTATTATATGGAATACGCCATTTCTTAATAAACAGGAATTCATTAAAGGTAAAAAAAATTAACCAAATTAGGGGGAGTTTATTCATGAGAAACACTTTATTCAAACCGAAAAGACATTGGAAAGAAATCGAGCTTTGGAAAGATGTAACAGATGAGCAATGGAACGATTGGGTTTGGCAGCTGACAAATACTATCAAAAATTTAGAAGACTTAAAGAAAGTAGTGAACTTAACACCTGAAGAAGAGGAAGGGGTTTTAATTTCTACCAAAACAATCCCATTAAACATCACGCCATATTATGCATCGCTTATGGATCCCGATGATCCAAGATGTCCGGTTCGTATGCAGTCTGTTCCAATTTCTGCGGAATTGCATAAGACAAGATATGACTTAGAAGATCCTCTTCACGAAGATGAAGATTCACCAGTTCCTGGGCTAACTCATCGTTATCCGGATCGTGTCTTGTTCTTAGTAACAAACCAGTGCTCCATGTACTGCCGTTACTGTACAAGAAGACGCTTCTCCGGACAAATCGGAATGGGCGTACCAAAGAAACAGTTAGACACAGCGATTAATTATATTGCATCGAATCCACAAATTCGAGATGTGCTAATTTCCGGAGGTGACGGGCTGCTTATTAATGACAATATTTTAGAATATATTTTAAAAAATTTACGGGAGATTCCGCATGTAGAAATTATTCGGATTGGTACAAGAGCACCTGTCGTATTCCCGCAGCGGATTACTGAAAATCTTTGTAATATCTTGAAAAAGTATCACCCAGTTTGGTTGAATACACATTTCAATACATCGATTGAAATTACAGAAGAATCGAAGCGTGCATGTGAAATGCTTGCAAATGTGGGTGTCCCTGTTGGTAACCAGGCGGTTATTCTTGCCGGCATTAACGACAGTGTACCGATCATGAAACAGCTTATGCATGACCTTGTTAAAATTCGCGTTCGTCCATATTACATTTACCAATGTGATTTATCAGAAGGGATTGGCCATTTCCGTGCACCAATCAGCAAAGGGTTGGAAATTATGGAAGGACTTCGCGGCCATACATCGGGTTATGCCGTTCCGACATTTATTGTGGATGCTCCGGGTGGAGGCGGTAAAATTCCATTGCAGCCAAACTATATCATTTCTCAAAGTGCTAATAAGGTCGTATTACGTAACTTTGAAGGTGTCATTACCTCTTATCCAGAACCAACAAATTATCAGTCGGGCAGTGCAGAGGATTACTACAAAAAGGTATATCCTGAAGTGTTTGAAAAATTTGAAAGTAATGGTGTTTTATCGATTATTGATGATACGAAATTTAACCTTACACCTGAAGGATTAAAACGGTTAGATCGCCGCAAAACGTATAAAGAAAATACTGAGCATAGTTCATTAAAAGATAAACGTGACAAACGTGACGAGTTAAAAGAGAAAAAATTCCAATCACAAATGAAGAAATATGAAACAGTGGGAGCAAAGGAGGAATAATTTTGATTTGTCAATGGTGCGAATCTGACACAGCACGTGAAACAAGCAACACCGTGTATTGGGAACTTCCAGATGGAACAAATGCAATCGAAATTCAGGACACACCATCCATTCATTGCTTGGAATGCGGTATGACCTATCAAACCGATCAGACGGTGAAAGAAATAGAAGATCATCTATTTTTAATTGATTGCTCAAAGCTTGCAAAAAGTATGACGTATGAAACACTTATGGCCGCTCCGCGCTTATTAAAGCGAAACTACTTTGATTTTTCGAAATAATTGGCAATTCGTCTCCCGTTTAACAATCGTAAGCGGGAGATGAATTTTATCAGATGCTTATAAGTTCAAAAATGAAGGAGGACAAGAATGGGAGCAATCAAAAGCTATACTAATGACCAAAATAATCAGAAATATCAGAATAGCGAAGAGGGTAAAGGGCATATTCAACGCAAACTAAAGGCACGTCACATGACGATGATTGCTATTGGGGGGTCCATCGGGACTGGGTTATTTTTAGCGACTGGGGCGTCCATTCAAACAGCTGGACCTGGTGGAGCGCTAATCGCATATGGAGCGATTGGCATTATGGTCTACTTTTTGATGACAAGTCTCGGAGAAATGGCTACTTTAATGCCGATTTCAGGATCGTTTTCAACCTATGGCAGCCGTTTTGTCGATCCAGCCTTTGGTTTTGCACTTGGTTGGAATTATTGGTTTAACTGGGCGGTTACACTCGCAGTTGAAATTGCTGCCTCAGCTATTATTATGAAGTTCTGGTTGCCGGATGTACCGAGCATCGTGTGGAGTGCATTGTTTTTAGGACTGATTTTTTTATTGAATGCCTTGTCGGTTAAAAGTTACGGAGAATCCGAGTATTGGTTTTCCTTAATAAAAGTAGTGACCGTCATTGTTTTCATTGGAGTCGGTTTGCTCACCATTTTCGGTATTCTGGGTGGACAGTTTATCGGGTTTAAAAACTTTACTCTAGGAGATGCTCCGGTTCATGGCGGCCTTATGTCCGTTTTAAGTATTTTTTTCATTGCAGGTTTTTCCTTTCAAGGAACGGAACTCGTGGGGATCGCTGCAGGAGAAAGTGAAGAACCCGAGAAAAACGTACCAAAGGCGATTCGACAAGTATTTTGGCGGATTCTCCTATTCTATGTAGTTGCTATTGCTGTCATTGGCCTTATCATTCCTTATACAAGTCCAAATCTGTTAGGCAGGGATGTCGACAACATCGCTGTCAGCCCTTTTACCCTTGTATTTAACAAAGTGGGCATTGCCTTTGCGGCATCTGTGATGAATGCGGTTATTCTGACATCGGTCTTATCGGCCGGAAGTTCCGGATTATATGCATCGACACGGATGCTATGGTCGATGGCAAAGGACGGACAGGCACCTAAGTTCTTACAAAATATAAATAATCGCGGGATTCCGATGAATGCCCTTGTCATGACGACTATTATTGGAGGTTTGGCCTTTTTAACATCCATATTTGGAGATCAAGTGTATACATGGTTATTAAATGCGTCAGGCTTAACT
This sequence comes from Neobacillus sp. KR4-4, assembly GCF_042136325.1. NCBI lineage: Bacteria > Bacillati > Bacillota > Bacilli > Caryophanales > Bacillaceae > Neobacillus > Neobacillus sp. KR4-4. The sequence continues at coordinate 31,948 of NZ_JBHHJU010000037.1, read as the reverse complement.
GGATTTATTGCCTGGCTTGGAATTGCCGTCAGCCACTATCGTTTTAGAAAAGCCTATACGGCCCAGGGCAGGGACTTGAACGATTTGAAATTTAAAGCGAAATGGTTCCCGTTCGGTCCAATTCTCGCTTTTGCAATGTGTGTAATTATCATTTTCGGCCAAAATTATCAAGCGTTTTTATCTAGTGAGATTGATTGGTATGGAATGGCCGTGTCTTATATTGGTTTACCGATCTTTTTGGCATTATGGATCGGGTATAAACTCGTTCATAAAACGAAGGTCGTTCCACTAAAGGAATGTTCTTTTGAAGAGATGTCCTCTAAATAGAGGTACCGCGATCCATTTCAGATGGTATAATTTTTATAGGTAAAGCTAGATTACAGAACCAAAAAAATCTTGCATGGACAATGTAAGGTTTTTTTGTGATTTACGGCTATATTCCGATTTTATCGGCCACCTTCTCCATTCTGCCAACCCTAAATTTTCCTCACTTGCCAGTACGTTTTGTTTGACGAAAACATTTAATTTGTATATTATCAATTCAAGATATAAATATTAAAGATATCGCAAAAGGAGATTTTAATAAATGAACATATTAGTCGTAAAAGCAAACAACCGTCCAGCTTCTGAAGCTGTTTCTAGTAAAATGTATGAAACTTTCATGGAAAACTTAGAAGGCGTGAATGTTACAACGTACGATGTATTTGCCGAGGATATGCCTTACTTTGGTCAAGAGTTATTCAATGCGTTCGGTAAATTACAATCTGGTGAAGAGTTAACGGACGTTGAGCAACGTATTGTAACTGCGAAACAAAAAGCAATGGATGCTCTTTCTGCAGCAGATGTTGTTGTATTTGCATTCCCGCTATGGAACTTAACCATCCCAGCAAAATTGCATACATTTATCGATTATGTAGCTGGAGCAGGTTTCACTTTCAAATACACTGAAGCTGGTGTAGTCGGCTTGATGTCTGACAAAAAGGCTGTTATCCTAACTGCACGCGGTGGTATTTACTCAACACCTGAAGCAGCTCCAATGGAAATGGCAGCGACGTATATTAAAAATATGGTTGGCGGCCTATTCGGAATGGAAATCATTGACGAAGTTATCATTGAAGGACATAATGCAGCCCCAGATCAAGCGGAGACAATTATTGCAGAAGGTCTAGCAAAAGTAGCTGAGGTAGCGAAGAACTTATCAGCGGTAAAAGCGTAAGTCGAATTTAAAGATTATGATTGGTGTTAAGAAAATCTAATTTCGCTTAAGAAAATGGATTAACATAACTCTACTAACAAAAAGGCTCACAACTCGTGAAGCCTTTTTGTTATGCTTAAAGTTCATTTTATGATTACTTAAGATGAATATGGGATAAGGTTTACTGTAACGGTTTGTATCATTTTTATTTGTCATGTAAGAATCTTAATATAATTAGCAAGAATGTTACCCATTCTTTAAATGTAATCCCAAACCTCTATGTTAAGATGATGCAAAGCCACTTTTTCAGAAAGTATTTTTTGGGATATTAAATATAAGTGGCAAAACATTACCCATTCTTATATGGAATGGTTGAATGGATAAAAGGAGGTTTTTTTTTTGAAACGAAAATTTCAAGCCATGTTACTTGTCATAACGATTCTTTTCTCTGTTCCATCTGTCAGCTTTGCAGACACAGCTGAAGGAGATGTGATTGTTACATTAGGAGAAGACCTAACCAAACAGCAAAAAAATGAAATGTTAGCAGAGTTAGCGGCACCGGAAAACGCACAAATTATTACTGTATCCAATAAAGAAGAGCATGATTATTTAGGGGAGTCTATACCTAAGGCGCAAATTGGTTCCATTGCTATTTCATCAGCGAGCATCACAACTGGTGCCAAAGATTCGGGGTTAGAGGTTCAATCGAACAATATTACATGGGTTACGGATGAAATGTATAGAAATGCCCTGACTACTGCGGGTGTAAAGGATGCAACCATACAGATTGCCGCTCCATTTTCTGTTACAGGTACAGCGGCTTTGACGGGAATTATGAAAGCTTATGAAACGACAACTAATGAAGAAATTCCTGAAGAAATCAAAAAAGTGGCGAATGAAGAAATGGTGAAAACTGCACAGTTAGGTGATTCTATTGGAGCGGACAATGCTGCTGCCCTCATGGGAAAAGTTAAGGATGAAATCGCCAAGAATGAACCGAAAACAGAAACTGACTTGCGCACATTAATTGAACAAGTTGCCAAGGAGCAGGGGATTACTTTAACAGATGCAGAGTTAGATATGTTAGTAGACTTCTTCACCAAACTAAAGGCTATGGATATTGACTGGAACCAAGTAAAAGAACAAATAAGTGCTACGACAGAAAAAATGTCGGCATTTTTGCAATCTGAAGAGAGTCAGTCATTTTTACAAAAGCTGCAAGATTTCTTAAATCGCTTAATGGATGAGATTGACGTCCTTTTTGCCTAATGAAAAAAGGTTGATATTGCAAACTATCAAAATAAAACTTTTTGATTATTAGGAGAAGGTCACGAAAGGAGAAGGATCATGAAGAAGATTATATTTCCTCTTATTGCAGGAATCATGGCTATTACTTTAACTGCTTGTGGTTCAAATGATAAAGGTGCACAATCCAATAATAGTAAGGAGCAAACTAAAACTGCTCAAACCGAGCAACAAGATCAAGAGAAACAGATGAAAGAAATGCAGAAGAAGCTAGATAAGCAAAAAATAGACGAGAAGAAAACCGTTGCTATTATCAATGATGAAAAGGTATTAGGTAGTGAATATAATATGGTGTTGTCATCTCTACAAATGCAAATGCAACAACTAGGACAAGATCCTACTTCTGAAGAAGCAGCCAAACAAGTGAAAGAACAAACTATCGATAGCTTAGTGGGGCAAACGTTGATTCTTCAAGAAGCAGATAAAAAAGGGTACCAAGCATCAGATGACGAAGTTGAAAAACAATTAGCCAAAATGAAAGAATCGTATAAAAGTGATAACAAATTTGAAGATGCTATGAAACTAGCTGGCTTGGATATGACAACCTTAAAAGCCAAGACTGCTGAGAATATTGAATACATGAGGTACATGGAGAAAGAAATACCAGTAGAACAAGTAACTGATGAAGAAATTCAAGCCTATTATGATCAATCTGCCAAGCAAGGAGATGCCGGGGGTCAGAAACTTCCAAAGCTTGAAGAAGTAAAACCGCAAATTAAGCAGCAACTTGAACAACAACAGCAACAAAAACAGCTCACTAAACTAGTAGAAGAGCTTAAGAAAAATGCTAAAGTTGACATTAAAATTTAATGATTTCAATGAGTAACCCCATAGCTAAAGCTAAGGGGTTTTACTTTGCCTTTTGATAAATTCGGTGTATGTTACCACCCAATACAGGTGTTATTTATATGCTGTAAGAGAATGCGAACGGGAACATTAGTTCGAAAAAATGCAACTAAAGTAACTGTTTTAATAGATTCTGAATTGTTAAACTATTGGTAACCCCCAAGAATATACAGAAAATAATTCTGTCAGGAGGGATACGAATGGAGAGAGAATTACAATTAATTCCGTATCAAGTGAATGAAAAGGTCGAAGTGGTGTCTGAGGTGCCAAAAGGGATAGAACTGATTGCGGCTCCAAAAGTCTGGGAGAAGTCGAGAGGTAAGGGAATCACGGTTGCGATCTTGGACACAGGCTGCGATGTCACTCATCCTGATTTAAGGGAGCGAATTATCGGCGGACGGAATTTCACGGAAGATGATCATGGAAATCCTGATGTATACACTGACTATAATGGCCATGGAACCCATGTGGCTGGCACCATTGCTGCCGTCCAAAACGGTACAGGAGTCATTGGTGTTGCACCTGAAGCAAGTTTACTGATTGTAAAGGTACTTGATAAAAATGGGTCGGGGCAATATGACTGGATCATCAATGGAATTAACTATGCTGTTGAGCAAAAGGCGGATATCATTTCGATGAGCCTCGGCGGTTCTGTGGATGTACCTGAGTTGCATCAAGCGATTCAAAACGCGGTCGCTAAGCAAATTCTAGTCGTGTGTGCGGCTGGAAATGAGGGAGATGGACAAGAATCTTCTGATGAATTTGCCTATCCTGGCAGCTACAATGAAGTCATCAGCGTCGGAGCCATTAATCTGCAACGCCGTTCTTCAGATTTTTCAAATTCAAATAATGAAGTCGACTTAGTAGGTCCCGGTGAAGAAATCTTATCTACGTATATAAACGGAACTTATGCAATCTTGAGTGGCACTTCGATGGCCACACCGCATATATCCGGGGCACTTGCCCTAATAAAAGATTTGGTCAACAAAAAATTTGAGCGAAATCTAACCGAGTCTGAGCTGTATGCCCAATTAATCAAAAGGACGGTTCCTCTAGGAAACTCTCCAAAACTCGAAGGAAACGGTTTGCTATATTTAACAGCGGAGGACTACCTGTCGGATGTGTTCACCCAAAAGTTATCTGCTCAAGCGTTGAAAATATAATGGAAAAAGACCATTGATTAACACGAACACTGCTAACAAAAAGGCTTCGCTCCCCGCGAAGCCTTTTTGTCTTGCTAGGTATTAAGCAAATCCTCGCAATACTCCCGGATTAGCTTCGAAGCTTTCGTCTGGCTGATATCGAGTTCTTTCGCGACTTTCCTGGACGATTTGTGCGTTTGGTAAGCTCTTCTGATTAAAAACCGCTTTGTTTCATCGACAGCTTTATCGAGTGACGTAGGGAGTGCGAGCTGGGTGACTTGTTCAACGTTGTCGGTGATCATATCCGGCAAGTCGGACACTTGGATAATGGAGTCGCTAATCACGACTAACCGTTCAATCAAATTTTCGAGCTGGCGTACATTTCCCGGCCATGAATAATGGATTAATAGATTTAAACATTCTTCCGAAATGACTTTGTTGTCATGGTATTTTTTATTGAATTGGTGCAAAAAGTTATATGTAAGCGGAATGATATCCTCTTTGCGCTCCCGGAGCGGCGGCAGGTAGATATCGATCACATTCAGCCGGTAAAATAAATCCTCCCGGAATCGTTTGTCATTGACCATGTCAATTAAGTCCCGGTTTGTTGCGGCAATGATGCGGATATCGACTTTCTTTATTTCACTGCTTCCTATTGGAAGGAACTGTTTATCCTGGATCACTTGTAACAGCTTTGCCTGCAAAGCGAGCGGCATTTCCCCAATCTCATCAAGAAACACCGTGCCGCCGTCCGCGGCTTCGATCAATCCAGGTTTTCCTGCTTTGTTTGCTCCAGTAAATGCCCCTTTGGAATAACCGAAAAGCTCTGATTCGAGCAGCTCTTCCGGAATGGCCGCACAGTTGATCGTCAGGAACGGACTGCTTTCTCTCTTACTAATGCGGTGGATATACTGCGCGAGTACGCCTTTTCCGGTTCCTGATTCTCCTTGAATTAAAACTGTCGAATCGGTTGGCGCTACTTTTTCACAAAAAGCGAGGATTTGGTTGATTTTCCTGCTGTTTGTAATGATATGGCCCGTTTCTTCTTTCGTTTGAGTCGGTTTTGACTCATTGCTCATCCCACTCGTTTTTCCCATTTCATATGTCTGCAATTCGGTTGATGTGATGACGACGAGTTCGATTTCCCCCTCGTCATTTAAGATGGGAATCGCCGATGTCATCAACTCAGCCCCGATATATGTCTGCTGCCTCATGTAGCAAGGCTTTTTTCTTTTATACACTTCCGGCACAATGGATGGTTTCCAGTAGCCTTTTTCAAATAATTCGACATTGTATTTGCCGATGACATCACTCGGCTTCAGCCCATAATGGCGCTCACAGACCTGGTTCACATAAAGAATCCGCTTTTCGCCGTCGAGGACGAAAATTTCATCTTTGGAATGATCGAGAATTTTTAAAAGAGTTTGCAGCGTCATCTCAATATTGCCTGTTGCATCAGGACTTTTCATAGAATGATCCTCTCTTTTCTAAAGGTGATGAGTTAATTTTGACAAAAACGCTTCCATATTGAGTTAATTATAACTCAATATGAAAGTGTTTTTTATAAAAATCAAAATTTTTTGTGTGTTTACACTGTTTTGAAAAGTTGGCACGCTAATTGCATATATAAAATTGTCAGATAGCAAGGTAAGTATGTTGTTAATGTTATTAATTGTTTACTATTTTAAGCATTCAATGAGAGGCTTTGCCAGCAAGTACTCACTAATCAATTATTTATGAAGGAGAATGAATTATGGCTTATAACGCAGTAGGAAATGCAACAAATCGAACATTTGAAAGAACATTGACTTATGACAAATACACAGATCCGAAAGTACTTGAAAAAGAAATGGATCTTGTTTTCTCTAAATCTTGGCAGCTTGTGGGGCATGTTAGTCAGTTAGAAAAAGTAGGTGCTTTCTTTACCACTGAAGTAGCGAATGAACCAATTATCGTGACTCGTGGGCAGGATGAAGTCATCCGTGCTTTTTATAACGTCTGCCCGCACCGTGCAACAAAGCTTGAAAAAAATGAGTCAGGTAAGAAGAAAATTTTACAATGCGCCTACCATGGCTGGACCTTTAAATTAGATGGGCAATTAAACAAAGCACCTAACTTTAAAGGGGAAGATGCAGCTTGTGTACAAGACGCTTGTCTACGTTCAGTCCGCATGGAAATCTTGGAATCATTAATCTTTGTCAACTTGGACGATAACGCGAAGCCGCTAAGCGAATCTTACGGTGATTTCTTTGATCGTTTGAGCAAATATCCGTTTTTAAGTGAGTTAAAACGAACAAACCAAACCTCACGGGTGATTAAAGCGAACTGGAAAGCGTTTATTGATAATTATTTAGAGTGTGACCACTGCCATGTTGCACATCCAAGCTTCGTTGCAGCCCTTGACATGGATGATTATCAAATCATTACCTGTGAAAATTATTCACTACAAGGATCGATTGTTAAACCGGATAAAAATTATGGAACAGTCGATTTAAATCAGGCGGAAATGAAAGGCGGATCATTCTTCTGGCTATGGCCAAACCTAATGTTGACCATTTATCCGGGTCCTGGCAATATGGCAACGATTCAATTGGTGCCGATTGATCATGAAACAACATTGATTCTTTATACTTATTATTTCCGCGATGAGAATTTGACTCAAGAAGAAAAAGACTTAGTTGCTTTTGCGGAACAAGTTCGCCTGGAGGATGTGGAACTTGTCGAATTAGAACAAATTGGTTTCCGTTCTCGTGCATTTAACAAAGGAAGATATTCGTCTTCAGAAAAAGCAATTGTACAATTTCATGAAATGGTATTGGAGGCCCTCAATGAGTAATTTAGCGAATGACGTCAAAGCGAAGAAGAAGTATCTGATGATCAATGGAGAAAAAGTAGAAACAGCGAAATATGCTCCATTATATTCACCGTATTCCGGAGAAGAAATCGCTCAAATTGCGATGGCGGATAAACATCTGACAGTACAAGCCATTGCGGCTGCCTACGAGGCACGCGAAAGTATGGCGAAAATGCCGGCGTATCAGCGGGCGGAGATTTTAGAAAATGTGGTGGCGCTTTTAAAAGAGAAAGCGGACGAGGCGGCTGAAATTATTTCTCGTGAATCAGCGAAACCCATCATGTTCGCGAAAGCGGAAGTGGCAAGAACGATTGAAACGTATAAGTTTGCAGCCGAAGAGGCAAAAAGAATTCACGGAGAAACGATTCCCTTTGACGCAGCCGCCGGCGGCGTCGGCCGAATTGGTTACACATTAAGAGAGCCAATTGGGGTTATTGGTGCGATCACCCCATTCAACTTCCCGATGAACCTTGTTGCTCATAAAGTCGGGCCTGCAATCGCAGCTGGCAATACGATCGTTTTGAAGCCAGCATCCCAGACACCTCTGTCTGCCCTCTTTATTGCGGAAATTTTTGAAGAAGCCGGACTTCCAGCGGGTTCTTTGAATGTTGTAACTGGTCCTGGCGGCACGGTTGGGGACGCGATTGTCGAAGACGACCGTGTTAGCATGGTGACATTCACAGGCAGTCCGAGCGTCGGCATCGGGATTCGGAACAAGGCAGGCTTGAAAAAGACGACGCTTGAACTTGGTTCAAATGCCGCCTTAATTATTGATAAGGATATTGACATTGATTCGATTATTGACCGCTGCGTCATGGGTGCTTTCTCTAACCAAGGGCAAGTTTGTATTTCCTTGCAGCGTGTGTATGCACATGAAGATGTATATGAAGAATTTGTTGCGAAGTTCACTGAAGCAGCGAAGAAGTTGAAAATCGGTGACCCGCTTGATCAGGATACGTATATTTCAGCGTTAATCTCTAAAGGGGAATCAGAACGTGTGCTGGGCTGGATCGAAGAAACGAAAGGCAGCGATGCGAGGATAGCAGCGGGCGGCAAACTGCAGGATGGCGTTCTTGAGCCAACCATTATTACCGATGCGGACCATTCCTTAAAAATCTCTTGTCAGGAAGCCTTTGCTCCAGTTGTCGTTGTTAACAAAGTGCGTTCAGTTGAAGAGGCGATTGAGCAAGTGAATGATTCTCGCTTTGGTTTACAGGCTGGAATTTATACAAACAATGTGAAAAATGCGTTGTTCGCTTCAAAAGAATTGCATGTGGGCGGCGTCATTATTAATGACGTGCCGACCTATCGTGTTGACCAAATGCCATACGGCGGTGTAAAAGAAAGTGGGACAGGCCGTGAAGGAATAAAATACGCTGTGGAAGAAATGACTGAACTGAAATTGGTCGTTTGGAACCAGGGCTAAAAAACGAGGGAGATCATTGTGAAGCACTATAAAATAGCAGTTATCGCCGGAGACGGCATTGGCCCTGAAGTCATTAATGAAGGGATCAAAGTATTAAACAAAGTGGCAGCACTTGATTCGGGTTTTCAATTGGATTTCACGTACTTTCCATGGGGCTGTGAATTTTACGCGAAAAATGGAAAAATGATGGATGATGATGGGATCGAGCAGTTGAAAGAGTTTGATGCGATTTATTTGGGAGCCGTCGGGTTTCCCGGCGTCCCAGACCATATTTCTTTGTGGGACCTATTGTTAAAGATCCGAAAGAGCTTCGATCAGTATGTGAATATTCGGCCTGTAACCCTGCTAAAAGGGGCGCACTTACCACTTGTCGACGTGAAACGCGAGGACATCGATATGCTGTTCATTCGTGAAAATACAGAAGGTGAATATTCAGGCGCAGGTGATTGGCTGTTTAAAGGGCAGGAACACGAAGTCGTTATGCAAAACGGTGTCTTTTCCCGTAAAGGCACGGAGCGAATCATTCGCTACGCGTTTGAAACGGCGAAAAAAGAAGGCAGGTCGCTGACGAGCATTTCTAAAGCAAACGCCCTTAATTACTCGATGGTTTTTTGGGATCAGGTATTTGAAGAAGTGAGCGCAGATTATCCGGAAGTCAAAACGGCTTCTTATCTTGTCGACGCAGCGGCGATGCTGATGATTAAAGATCCAAAACGCTTTGAAGTCGTTGTAACTTCGAACTTGTTTGGGGATATTTTAACAGATTTGGGAGCAGCCATTGCTGGCGGAATCGGACTCGCTGCTGGAGCGAATATCAATCCGGAAAGAAACTTTCCGTCTATGTTTGAGCCGATTCACGGATCTGCTCCGGATATTGCTGGGCAGCAAATTGCCAATCCGCTGGCAGCTATTTGGTCCGCAAGCCAAATGCTCGACTTTTTCGGCTATGAAGCATACGGAAAACTCGTGCTGGATGCCATCGAACAACTTCTGGTAGAAAATGAAGTTTTGACACCGGATATGAATGGCACTTCTTCAACAGCTGATGTAGGAAACCGTGTCGTAGATTTGCTAGAATCCTTCGTTGATTCCCAAAAGGTGAATAGCTGATAGATTCATCTAAGGTATTATGTATTGCATAAAAGGTCTCAACCGGCCTTTTATGTAATACCCGTTATATATTTTTTTTAAATGTAGGCAGTGTTAAACGTTAATGCTGATTTTGGCACTCTGTTGATTGAAGTGCCTGGAACGGAAATCAACAGACCAGTTTAACAGAACCAAAATGTAAAGCGTTTTCAAATTTGATGCGAAAATCACTTGTTTTTTACTAGTCTATACTCTACTCTATTAGAATTCGGAATAAACAAAGAATTTAAAGTCTGAAAATTCATACTAAATTTCGTGAGGGGGAATTTCTGAGTGAAAGTTGTAATTTGGATCCTTGCAATCATTCCTATCATTGGTGCGTTCACGGTCGTAAACCGGATCGAGCCTTACATATTTGGGTTACCCTTCATTGTTTTTTGGGCGACTGCCTGGCTCGTATTAACTTCAGTATTTTTATTGATTACTAATATTTTATTAGATAAACAGGAGGAAACTAAATGATTAGCTCGATCATCATTCTCATCGGTACTTTTCTTCTGGCTTTTTATTTAGGAATTCGTGCCCGCAAAGGACAACAACTCGAAGAATGGGCTGTAGGCGGCCGTAATTTTGGTCCAATCGTCATGTTCGTGTTAATGGCTGGTGAAATTTTTACAACGTATGTATTTCTCGGAGGAACAGGCGGAACTTACCGAATGGGCGGCCCCATCATCTATATCTTTAACGCCTTCTGTTATATTGTGCCGTTCTGGATTTTGCCTCCGATTTGGCGTTATGCCAAAAAGCATCGAGTGATTACCCAGTCTGACTTTTTTGCAAAGAAGTATGATAGTAAACCACTCGGGTTATTAGTCGCTATCGTCGGGGTCGTTTCAATGATTCCTTATATCGTATTACAGTTAAAAGGTCTTAAAATCATTGTGTCAGAGGCTTCCTACGGTGCAATTTCACCGAATTTAGCTGTATGTATTGGGGTAGTTGCCGTCACGATTTTTGTGTCATTGTCCGGTATTCATGGTTCAGCCTCAACGGCCATTTTAAAAGACATTCTCCTTCTTGGTGTTATTCTATTTTTAGGTTTCTATCTACCGTATCATTATTATGGCGGCATTCAACCGATGTTTGAAACATTGGATGCGGCAAAGCCGGAGTTCTTATTAATGCCTGACGAGGGCTTAAGTATATCCTGGTATATTTCAACCTGTTTAACGATCGGATTAGGACAATATATGTGGCCTCAATGCTTCGGTGCCAGTTTATCATCGAAAAATGAAAGAACATTGCGACAGAATGCAGCCATTTTGCCGCTGTACCAAATCATATTGGTATTCATTTTATTCATTGGCTTCACGGCCCTTTTACAAATTCCAAATTTACAAGGAGCGGATACAGATTTATCCCTCTTTAAAATCGCTAAAGCAACATTCGATCCTTGGGTGGTCGGAGTCATAGGAGCAGCTGGTATCTTAACAGCATTGGTCCCGTGTTCGATGTTATTACTCACGGCAGCGACGATCTTAACGAAAAATATTTATAAATCGATTAAACCGAATACCACCGACGAGCAAATTGGACGCTATACACGTATGTGTGTCCCTATCGTGGCGCTAATCGCCTTATTTTTCACTTTTTTCGGCGGAAACAGTATTATTGCCTTACTGATCATGGCTTACAGCTTTGTGCTGCAATTATTCCCACCACTGTTTTTAAGTCTATGGAAGAAAAACCCCGTTACTAAAACAGGCGCAGCTGCAGGGATTATATCCGGTGTTATCATGGTTGCTTATGTCACCCTAACTAGTTCGACGATGGCGACGTTCTTTCCGATGGCCCCTTCGTATATAAAAGATCTCGATGTCGGTATCGCGGCCCTTGTCATTAACATTGTTTTCATGTTCGCGGTCAGTGCTTTTACTAGAACATCAGTACAACTAGAGGGAGAGATTGATACAAAGGCGGTATAAGTTTAGTTAAATATACTAATATGATCTCCAACTAACCTACAAAGGCTTGTTCTTTGTAGGTTTTTTGAATGTATAGATTTAGCATCAATCGGGAGCTAGATTTATACAGGCCCTAATTTTTAGGGATAGTAAAATCCTCCGATCTAAAAGAATTTTCTGATAAAATACGTATCTGTGATTTCCTGCCCTTTTTATGATTGCAGGGCAGGTGTAGCCGCCACTGATAGCGAATAGCAGACATGCGTAACGCCATAACAATAAGGACAATCAGGGTCAACTGAATGGGGGTGTTCCAACCCAGCCAAATACATATGGCACATAAAATCGTTAAAATTGCATGGATTTCTTCCTTTAAAGCAAGGGGTTTTCGGGCAGCGATGATGTCACGAATCATCCCCCCTCCAACGCCGGTAAACATCGACGCCAAGACCATTACACCCAAATCATTAGAAAAAACCTTTTGGGCTGACATTGCTCCTTGAAGAGCAAAGGAAGCAAGACCAATGGAATCAAAAAATAAACTCCACCGCTTCCAATGATTAATCCACTTTAGCGGCAATAATACGATGAATGTCAGCGTTATTAAAACTGTTAAAATGATGGAATGGTCCCAAAGCTCTGAAATAGGGACACCGATAATCAAATTTCGTACGATCCCTCCCCCAAAGGCTGTGGTTAAACCCAATGCGTAAACCCCCACAAAGGAATATTCTGCTTCAAGGGCTACAAAAGCCCCGCTTGCTGCATATGAAATAATTCCGATAAAATGAAGGACGATCCAAGACATTCCTTTAAAAACCTCCTGATATAAATAATTTATTTTCCTAATCTCTTTAGACGCAAATACGAACTTTGGAAAATACTTTGCAAGACAGAAAAATATTTTTTTCCATTTTTAAACAAAAAACTCCACCACAAGAAATCGTCTCATCAGACGACAGTTTGTGGTGGAGTAATCAATTAGCATTGCCTACTAATAAATCATTCCATTGGAAATAATAAATAGAGTTCTAACAAAAAGTTTTATTAGGGCTCCATCAATAAAATTTGTCTAAATTTTGTCCAACGGCATTGATTATACTCCCCTCAACCAGAAAAGCAAGACAAATTTAGGACTGGTTGAATTTTTTGTAGACTTTGTTGTATAGTATCGAGTTGTTAGGAGGAGAGACATGGGGAAAAAGGAAACAGCGTTTAATGATATTGTACGGAAAATGCGGAAAGAGATTTTTGGAAAGGGACCGGAGCGAATTTTTACTCACTTTGTGGATAATATGGCCATCACAACCATGTATGGTATTCTAACTCCGACAGAAAAATTTATTGCACAATCTCAAGAGGGGAAAAAAGTAATTCATAGTGCCCGAACCGAAATGATTCGGGAGATATATAAGCAAAAAATACCTGAGGGAATGGAGGAGATCGTAGGTTCAAAACTGCTTCATTTATTTTCGGATGCAAAGATTGAAGAGGATATGGCTGTATCTGTATTTATTTTTGAAAAAACGATTGAGTTATAACCGATTGTTTTTAAAGGTATTGGTTTTGAGGCATTTGAAAGAAGTATCAAAGAACACTTCAAGGTTCTTGATACTTCTTTCTTCTTTTATTATGCGGTTTTTGTTTGTTTTTGGTCCAAGTGATGGCTTAGAAAAGTTAGAAGACTTGCAAGTATTGCAATCAATCCGCCGACCCATGTCACACTCATCAAATTGCCTTGATGGTAAACCATTCCGCCTGCTGCGGACCCCAGGGCAATACCGATATTGCTAGCGACTGGCATTAGTGAAGCAGCGAGTCCTGTCGCTTTTGGTTGATAAATACCTGCAAGGTCAATCAAATAAAGCTGGGTAGATGTGGTTAAAAGGATGGCCATTAAAGACATCAAGCCAATGTTAATCAATCCATAGAATAAATTATTTGTAGTCCAATATAAGCTGATTAGAACAATTGCTTGCAAAAGGAAAACAATGCGAAGACGCCCGATCGCATTGTTGCTAGCAATTTTTCCAGCGAGTATGTTGCTGAAAATCGAAATGAATCCGTAGCCAAATAATATCAAACTGATTGAATTACTCGGTGCTTCCATTCCATTCAGGATCGGAACAAGATACGTATAAACGGCATAGGTCGCTCCAAATCCTAAAGATGGAATGAAAAACGCCATTAAGATTCGTGGGTGTGTCAACAAAGAAAATTGATCACGCATTGAACTGCGAAATTGACTGAGCTTATTAGGCAAAACGAAGAAAGATGCCAAAAACGCAATTCCACCAAGAAAAGTCGTTAACAGGAAAGTTGCATTCCAGTTGTACCATTCAGCGATCGCAGTGCCAATTGGTACTCCAATCACGTTTGCGAGAGTAAAACCACCGAAAACAAATGATATAGCAAGTCCTCGTTTGGCGCTTGGAATGGTTTCACTGGCAACAATCATGGCAAGGGAGATTAAAACACCTGTTACAATCGCCGTCATCATCCGAAGTACAAGAAGCATGATGTAGCTCGTCGAAAACACACACAAAGCATTCAGGATGATGAACGAGCCTATTAAAAACAACATCCATTTACGCTTAGGAAAATGACTTGTTGCGCTCATCACGAGCGGTGTAGCAATGGCAAATGTAATGGCAAACGCTGAAACGAGTGTTCCTGCTTTTTCATTCGCTATATGAAGACCTGAGGAAATATCGGTTAAGATCCCGACGATAACAAATTCGCTTGTCCCGAGAACAAATGTTAATAAAGAAAGTGTAAAGATGAGCAACCAATGTCGCTTGGATAATTCAGTAGAGTTCATAAATACCTCTTTTCTTAGATGAATGGATATGTGAAACATGGCAGTAAACAATTAAAACATCATACCATAAAACATTTTTACTAGGATAGTCCATACTTTTTACCAGCTATTAAAAAGGGAGTTAGATTCCATCATTCACTGGCATTCTAAATCATAAAAACATTGTTTCTGGATTCATTAAAAAGCTGTAATATACAGAGGTATGAATCATATTTGTATGTTACAGCAAGTTTTTAACGCTCCATTTAGGTATAATGGATAAACAAGACATTGCGTAAAACTTGCAAAATATAAATGGTGAGTTTGCCAAAGAAAGGGATTCTATTATGTCAAAACGTAAAAAGTCCATCTTGAAACCACTTATTTTGTCCACCCTATTGCTCTTTATTATTCTAGTTGTAGTTTTTTATGTTATGGATAAGGACAGGGAAGGGAAGCAGAAACCAACGGAGAACTCTCAACCAGTCGTTGAACCTTCACCCAATACTCCACCAGAATTAGGTGAAAACAATCATCAGAAGCTGCATGACTATATTAATGACCTTTATTCCTTGGCGAAGGAAGGAAAAGTGGTCGGTAGCCCTTTTGTTTCGGGGAAGGCTAAGAAGCAGGAAGTAGAAAATAAATGGGGAGAACCGGACCAAACAACAGACACTGAAAGTGGTAGATACGAAGAATATAAGAATCGAAATATCGTTATAGGATACACAGGTG
This sequence comes from Neobacillus sp. KR4-4, assembly GCF_042136325.1. Taxonomy (NCBI): domain Bacteria; kingdom Bacillati; phylum Bacillota; class Bacilli; order Caryophanales; family Bacillaceae; genus Neobacillus; species Neobacillus sp. KR4-4. The sequence continues at coordinate 16,592 of NZ_JBHHJU010000037.1, read as the reverse complement.
AGATTGTCTCGGATATCCGATCATATGATCCAGAATTACAAAAAATCCGGCAAAATGACATCAAGAAGGCAGGCGGCGAACCTGATCAAATTCGCTACTATAAAGATGAAACACAAGACCAAATTATTCTTGTTTATCAGGTTACCCCTTTAACAGAGTTAAAGTGGATCTTACCAAAACCAACCGATCAGGAGCCAAATCCAAAAGTGGACCATATTTCCGTCTATACACAAGTTAAAAATCAACCCGAGCAGTCTACGACACCTGACAAGCAAAAGACGATAGCTGACATGAGTTTAGATGAGAAAATTGGGCAATTGATCTTCGCAGGTATAGCTGGCACCACCGTGGATTCCAATACAAAGAGTTTATTAACGAAATACAAGGTGGGCGGGATTATTTTTTACAAAGACAATTTAATCAACCCAACACAAACGGTGCAGCTATTGAATCAAGTGAAGTCTGAAAATGACCAGAAGGTGCCGCTTCTCTTGGGAGTGGATCAAGAAGGCGGGCGTGTGACCAGGCTCCCTGGTGGATTGATTAATTTTCCAACCAATAAAGAAATTGGGGCCATTAATAATTCTCAGTTTTCCTATCAGGTGGGGACGATGTTAGGGAAGGAGTTAAAGGAATTTGGTTTCAATCTTGATTTTGCTCCTGTCCTGGACATCAACAGCAATCCAAATAACCCGGTGATAGGGGATCGTTCCTACGGGAATAATGCTGAAATAGTGAGTAAGCTTGGTATTCAAACCTTTAAAGGAATACAATCGCAACACATTATCCCTACCATTAAGCATTTTCCAGGACATGGAGATACGTCTGTTGACTCCCATCTGGAGCTGCCCATTGTCAATAAAAGCCTACAGCAGCTAAAAGAGCTCGAATTAATCCCGTTTGAGAAGGCAATCCATAGCGGTGCGGATGTTGTTATGGTGGCCCATATCTTATTGCCCAAACTGGATGCTGATTTTCCATCATCTATGTCCAAAAATATAATAACAGGGATTTTGAGGAAACAGCTGGACTATAGTGGTGTTGTTATCACGGATGACATGACCATGGGGGCGATTATTGACCATTATTCGATTGGCAGGGCCGCAGTTGAATCAGTCAAAGCTGGCAGTGATATTATTTTAGTTGGGCATGGTTATAACAATATAGTGGAATCCATTTCTTCTTTAAAAAGCGCTGTCCAAAAAGGGGAAATTACGGAACAAAGAATCAATGAAAGTGTCAGTAGAATTTTGAAGTTAAAAAAGAAATATGAAATAAATAATGAGAAAGTGAATCATGCAAATATAGATGAGGTAAACCAATCAATAAAAAAACTCTTGGATGAGTATTCAAAATAATTAACCAGGCAAAAAAATACCGTTTGGACTATAGATCCAAACGGTATTTTTTTTAAGAGTTATGCACCTTTTCGATGATTTATTTGGACAAACTTTGATCGATTAAACAAAAACTCTTTTATTGAATTGGTTTGATTCTTTGCTTTAGCCGCAAAGAATGGATTCAAAATAACAATCGTTAGTAAGTTTGCTGATAATCCCCAAAATCCTTCATAAATTCCATGTGCGCTGTTTGTTGCGTAAACGGTAAAAGTTGTGGCCAATCCGACGAGCAATCCAATCGTTGTGGCTTCTCTCGTTTGATTTTTCCAGAATAAGCTGACAACAATGGCTGGGAAAATTTGCACCATTCCGGACACCCCTAAAAGCTGTAATGATACGAGGGCAGTAGGGAATAGCAGGCCGAATAATAAAGCAAGACCAATGACAACGAAGACCATCGAACGTGTGACAAGTGTTAATTTGGCACCATTTACGTTTGGATTAATTAAATCACGGTAGATGTTGTTGGCAAATAAGTTGGATGCACCGATGGCCATAATCGAGCAAGGGATTAACGATGCTAAGGCGATCGTTGAATAGGCTAAGCCTTGTCCGATCCCTCCGTATGAAACTTGAATCAGATTTAAAAAGGCAAAGCGCGGATCGCTTCCCGCCGGCAAGACATGGAAAGCGACAAAGCCTAGAAAAATGACCAAGATTAAGACTACGTTGTATAAAGGCAGGAACATCGCATTTTTTCGAACGGCATCGGCACTTTTTGCGGTAAATACGCCAGTTGCTCCGTGAGCCCACATAAATAAGGCCAAGGCTGAAACAAGTGAGGCGGTGATGAACCATGGGATTCCTTTTGGACCGGAAGTTGGAATCGTCAGCAGCTGCGGCGATTCTTTTACAAGGGTATCAATCATTGGACTCCAGCCGCCAAAATGAATAATCGGCAGAGAAACCACAAGGAATAACATAATCGCCCAGACGAGTACATCTTTAATGATGGCTGTATAGGTCGGTCCTTTGATTCCGCTAAAGAACGTAAACAGGGCCACAAGCAGGAAGGATGTAATCACGACTACTTTAACATTGATGAAGCCTGTTCCAGCCACTTGAAGCGTATCTTGGATCCCGGCTAACTGCAAATCAATATACGGAATGAGCATCAATACGCCGGTAATAGCGATGATCGAAGAGAGAAGCTTACTGTCAAAACGCTCTCGCGCATAATCCGCTAGTGTGGTCAGCTTGAATTCATTTGCTACCTTCCATAGTTTAGGAAGATAGAAATAGGAAACAAAGTAAGCGATGATACAATAAGGAATCGCAAAGAAGGCAAGACTTCCTCCAGAATAAGCGGTACTAGTCAGGCCTAAAAAGGTATAAGCCGTATATAAATCTGCGCCGACTAAAAACCAAACCAGCAATCCACCAAAGCGTCTGCCGCCAACCGACCATTCCTCTACGGAGCTTCGCGACGATTTATTACGTCCTGCTATAAATCCAATTAGAACAACGGTTAAGACAATGAATGCGGTGATTAACAAAGCTGTCAAATTTCCCTGTTGCATTAGTCAAGACTCCCTTCTGATTTATCAAGTTGATAGATCCCTAAAGTGCATAACGGTGTGAGGACGATCCATAAAAATAGCCAAAATTGAAGAAAAGGCAATCCTAAAATAATGGGATCGATTCGATTGACCAAAGGCAGTACCACTAATTGCGAAAGTAACGGAAGTATAATTAGTAATGATTTCATGAATTTTTTGCCCATGTAGAAACCTCCTGTTTGATCATAGGTGAGCAATATTAAAATAGTAATATTGTCATACCAATAGTATTGTTAAATAATTTTTTATGTTCGTAATCGTATCAAATCTGGTAAGAGATTACAAGGTAATTTTTTAACAATTTACAAAATTCTAATTAACAAACTATTATTTTAATGAATGGCTCTTGTAAAACTGGCCGTTGATTTCCACTCCAGGCGCTTCGCTTTCCGCGGGCGGCCCGGGGAGCCTGTCCAGCTACAGCGCCTAGCCCCTCGAGGTCGCTTCGGTCCTGCCGCTGAAGTCAAAGAACGACTTCAACGTCAGGCCCTCCAGCGCTTGTAGGGGCCGAACAAGGCGCTTCCGCTTTTCCTTCTCCTCGGCGCTAAGCGCCTGTGGGGTCTCCCCTGCCCCGTCCTCCCGCAGGAGTCTTCGCGCCTTCCGTTCCAATCAACTTTGCTATTAAAATTAATATTATCGATTAACATAGCCATTAAGCTTTTCCTATTTATGTTTTTGTCCGATGTGCGGCCCAGATGATTAGTGCAATAACGATCATAATGCCCCCTGTCACACAAACTCCTTGCCATTTCCACCAGCTCCATGCATAGCCGCTAAGTGTTGAACCAAGCGAACCGCCGAGAAAATAACTAACCATGTACACGGTATTTAACCGACTCCGTGCCTCTGGGATTAAACTGTAGATTCTGGTTTGATTGGAGACTTGGGCACCCTGGACACCTAAATCTAACAGAACCACTCCGACAAATAATGCCCATAAGGAGGTTCCCAAAATACCGAAGAATAGATAGGAAAATAGGCAAATCCCAATTAACAGGCCAACCATTGTTTTGGCATTGAATCGGTCTGCCAAACGGCCGACGATTGGTGCACCCATTACGCCTACTATTCCTATTAAGCCAAATAATCCTGCGACTTCACTGCCATAATGATAGGGTTCCCCTTCAAGAAAAAACGAGAGGGATGTCCAAAATATGCTAAAACTGCCGAACAGCATTGCACCGATTAATGAGGCTTCTCTTAAAACCGGCTGGGTCACAATTAAATGCCCAATGGATTTATAAAGTCCGGCAAAGGATAAACGCGATTCTGGATAGCTCTTGGGAAGAAATGTCTGCAATATGATTGCTAAAGCCAACATCATTGCCGCAGCGATCCAGTACATGGTGCGCCAGCCAAGGCTTCCTCCGATCAGTCCTGAGACGGTTCTTGCTAATAGAATCCCGATGAATAACCCACCCATGATATTGCCTATCACTTTTCCTCTTTCCACGGGGGCGGCCAATTGTGCTGCAAGGGGAAGGATGATTTGTGGTACTACCGTGGTCACTCCCACTGCAAAACTCGCAAGGTTTATCCAGAGAAGGTTTTGCGCAGTGGCAATCCCTATAAGGGAAATCGTAACGGCCATCAATAAACTGGCAATCAACAGCCGGCGTTCCTTCATATCTCCCATTGGGACGAATATAAACATCCCAACAGCATATCCAATCTGTGTAAACATGGCGATGTTTGAGACTTGGTGGGCAGTCGCATGAAAGGTTCGCCCCATGTCGGCAAGGAGCGGTTGATTATAATAAAGATTTGCCACCGCCATCCCACAGGCAAGCGACATTAATAAAATTAACTTTTTAGACATGGAGGAATGCTCCGTCCTCGCGCTGTCATCAGTCGTTGTGATCAATCTATATTCCCCCTTTAATAACACCCGGAGTTTAATTGATTCTACAAAAGGAAAGAAAAACCTTCCCAAATATAGGGAATGGTCCTCCAAAATATTTACTTTCAACCATTGCCATACTATCATTTAATGGCAAAACGAATTCTTCTTCATGACAGGAGTAGTGGAAATGTTGATAGCTGATTTTATAATTGATTTGATTGGCGCTCTAATAGAGGCAATGATTCCTACTCCGAAGTCAAAGCTTGAAAAAAATATCAATGAATTAAAGGAAGAAGAATGGTTTGCCGATTTGGATAAAGATGTTCGCTATAATTACATCATTTGGCACAACAATAAAGTAAAACGTTTTTTGAAAAAGCCTGAAAATATCAAGATTCTTAAAAGTAGTGAATGGGAGAGGGAAAAATTTATTCAGTTGGTGATTAAGGAGCATAAACGATTCGTGGGAATACGCTGAATTTAATTCCAGGCTGTCATACTTAGCTGCTAGAGGAAATAATTAAATATCATTGAATTAATAAATATGGTCGTCTTTATTCGTGACAAAGCCAATAGGATATGAAGAACATAGGTGTTTTTGAGAAATTTAAATCTATTATGGAACAGGAAGGAGTAAAGAATGGAAGAAAAGAAGGTAACGTGGTTAGAGCTTTTTTATGATTTGTTATTTGTGGCGGCTGTTGCGGCAGCAACCCATGTTTTACTTCATGTTGAAGATGGATATATCCATACAGAGTTTTTAGTTAAGTTTGTGTTAATTTTTATTCCTATCTGGTGGGCTTGGGTAGGGCAAACCTTGTTTGTAAACCGGTTTGGTCAAGATTTATTTCATCAGCGATTATTTTTGATCATACAGATGTTCTTTGTCCTTATAATGACATCAAGCTTATCAGTGGATTTTGATCAATATTATCTTTCTTTCTTAATTGGATATATTGGCTTAAGGGCAGTGACAGCGACCCAGTATCTTATTGTCCATCGTATAGAAGAGGGAGTTCGAAAAATAGCAGCCCGATATTTGGGAAGGTATTTTTGGATTGGAATCATTATATCACTACTCTCCCTCCTTTTTGATTCTTGGCTTCGTTATGCTGTGTTATATGCGGGTATCATTATCGATATGATGGTTCCAATATCTGGTCGGAAGTATTTAGTAAAGGTACCCACAAATACGGCACACTTATTAGAGCGATTTGGCCTTTTTACCATTATTCTCTTTGGTGAAGCACTTGTCAGCACCCTTGCGGTTATTCAACCAAAACAAGGAAATTGGAATTCAATCGGCTTTTCGGCCATATCATTTTTCCTAATAATAGCGATGTGGTGGCAGTATTTCGATAATGTGGAGAAGAAAGTTGACAAATCGATACAAACGATCGGCCAAACCATTATTTATGGTCACCTGTTTATTTTAATGTCTTTGAGTATGATTGCAGCGTCGATCAGACTATTGTTTTTACAAGAAGTCCATTATTTATTTATTCTGTATTTTGTTTTTTGTTCTGTTTTGCTCTATTTCTTGTCAACTACTTTTGTTTTCCACCAATATAGACATAAGCACCACAGATTGAAAATTTATCATTTAGGGTTATTTTTGGGGATTTTAGTAGTCTTTTTTATTATTAATTTAATAGTAGTAGTACCATATATTGTGGTAATAGGGGAATTAACCCTGTTCTTTGTCATCTATGCCAAATTAACAACTACTTAAATTATTTTATTAATAAAAAATATCTAGGTAAAATACATAAGGCTGAACCATATACCGTTTATATATGTATATGGTTCAGCCTTTCATCATTAATATGCCTCGTTGGGAGTGAAATGGCCAATGCCCTTTAATTCATTGTCAAAAAATTTCAGAATTAGTTCCTTTCAGTTTCAATAGTCAATGTCGGCTTTTCCGCCCTGCAGCATATTTGCAAGTATAGGAGAAAACATTAAGAGGTCCGCCTTTATCGGCTTGGGGATCATGTTAAGCACCCGTTCAGATAAATAAACGGAAAAATTCCGCTTAATTAGCAATTAGCATTAAAAACAGCTTCAATAGACGGAGAAATTCCGCCTATTGACTTCGAAAAACGTGAAAATGGTGGATTTTGCTTTGCATAACCGGAAAAAATCCCCTTATTTATCCCGAAACGAGCTCCATTCTTCATTTAACCGGAAAAATTCCGCTTATTTTGGTAAATAGTTATTTAGGCAATAATGTTACACAAAAACCTTCCTGATCAATCACACAATCAGGAAGGTCTTTTAGTTAACATTAATAATGCTGCGTATTCCTTTTATTGCCTCTTTGTAATTCAACTTCCTTTTTTAGACCTGTTAGCAATGAGTAGCACATGGCGAGCATGATAATGGCAAATGGGAGTGCAGCGGCGATGGAAGCGGTCTGCAATACCTCCAAGCCACCTGCAATCAGCAAGACAGCCGATAAGGCAGACTGGATGATCCCCCATGTCATTTTTATTTTGTTAGATGGATTTAGCGTTCCGCCTTCACTTAGCATCCCTAAGACAAAGGTGGCGGTATCGGCAACCGTAATATAATAAATAGCGATCACGGCAAAACCTAAAATACTTAATAGGGAGCTTAATGGAAGGTGGTCGAAGAATATAAATATAGACAAGTTGATATTGTCGGCGATATGTTTTGCCAAATCACGGTTTCCGGGATCCTGAACAAGGTCCAGTGCTGAACCTCCAAACACGGACATCCAAAGACAGGTTCCAAGTGTGGGAACAATCAATACCCCAACCACAAACTCCTTTATTGTCCGTCCTCTTGAAACCCTGGCAATGAACATGCCGACGAATGGTGCCCAGGCAATCCACCAAGCCCAGTAAAACAAGGTCCAGGAAGCAATCCATTTCTCTCCTTTTCCAAAAGGGCTTATCCGTAAACTCATGTGTAAAAAATCACTTAGATACAGTCCTGTTGTATTGAAAAACACTTTAATAACCGTTAACGCCGGACCGACAATCATAATCAGTACAAGGATCGCCACTGAAAAGATGATGGCTGCGTTGGATAAATACTTTATTCCTTTTTCCAAGCCCGTATTAAGGGAAATAATAAACAGAACTGTTGCGACCACGATGACAATCAGCTGGATCAATAACGTATTCGGAATACCGAAGATGTCATGCATACCTGCAGTAACCTGCATAGCCCCAAGACCCAAAGAGGTGGCAATCCCGAAGACTGTGGCAAAGATGGACAGGATATCGATCGTTTTGCCAATCGGCCCGTAAATCCTGTCGCCCAAAATGGGATGGAACGCGGAACTGATCGCTGCAGGAAGCCTTTTGTTATATTGAAAAAAAGCAAGGGCTAACCCAATAACAGTATAGATTGCCCATGGGTGCAGGCCCCAATGGAAAAATGTATATTTCATTGCGGTGTTGGCCGCATCAATGGTATAGGCCTTTCCGTATGGAGGATCTGTATAATGGGTGACTGGTTCGGCGACGCTCCAATACACAATCCCGACACCCATTCCAGCGCCGAACAGCATGGCCAGCCAGGAAGGAGTGGAGAAATCAGGGGTGTCGGTTTTTCTGCCAAGTCGGATATTTCCATATTTTGAGAGCAATAAGTAGATCGAAAAAAAGACGAAGAATAGAGTGGTACCGAGATAAACCCAACCAAGATAATCAATGGAGCTATTATAAACGGCGTTGGTGACTTTGGTAAGATTCTCTGTAAAGAAAACACCCCAGACAATAAAGATGAGGGTCAGTAATAGAGAGATAATGAAAACACTATTTTCTTTAATTTTATCCATGGAAACCTCCTGGTACTGGAAAAATACTCATGCTAGTTATTAAACGGATTGTATTGAAATTCCCACGTATCCGTATCCATCAACTCTTCATGCGGCACCTCTAAACCGCCGCCAAGATAAATGGTTTGTCCTTTGATCGCCACCACCATCGCTTCGATTAACACATCATTATCCTTCTTTTTATATATGTCACCCAACTGCGTGGATAACTCACCGTATGGATGAACAATTTGCGGGCCGGCGTCATCCACGTTTTCTTCCATATTTATCATGTCTTTATAATCGATCGGATGACTGTCAGGAGCACGGCCGGGTACCATCAATAAATATTCGGTATGTTTGATCCCATCCAAATCGCTTGTAATGACTCCTTTTTTATCAACCGTTTCCACCACTTCAATTTCATTTAAGGAATAGTGGTCCAGGGTATCGGGATCCGGATTGTTAATGAAAATCAAATCTCCCGCTACTGGTTTTTGGTTATTCCGAAGCGTATATACCTTGTGATTATAAATAAAGCTGTCATTTTCCCTTGGAATGTATTTTTCCACACTCGCAGCATTGGTTATATGCTGTGTTGAATCCCTTAACTTGATCAGATGAACGGAGAGTTTATACATTGGTTTTACTCCATACACCTTGTGTAACTCATTGTTATAGTAAACAAATTGCCCTTTTCTGACTTGATACAGCTTCATTACTAAGTCTCCCTTCAGTCATAGGTGGAGCAGTATTCATAACAACTTGGAATTTGGATACATCGCTGTCATCTTTAGGATGTCTTTTTTCTGGAAAAACATGAAGTTTAAGTGGGAGGATTTTTCAGTTTAGGTAAAATAGAAAAGGCTGAATGATATAAATAGGAGGGGAGTGTGTCTTATTTTTACATTTTTTCATTATGTTTTTTACATAGTTTCAAATTTTTATAAATAATTTTGTGAAAATAATAGTAATTATCTATTATTGGGAATTGTTAAGAAAATTGGAAATTAATAAACTTAAATTTTGTTCAATTATGATTTAACATTTGTTCATAATATATGTTATATTAGTAAAGTAATTTAAGATTAATGAAAGCGCTCACGGAGAATCGGTCGTGTTAGTAAAGAGAGAACAGAATGCCGTGAATAGGTTAAGGAGGGGAATGTTGTGAAAAGGAATTTTCACAGCAATTAATATGAGTAATGTTGGTTTATTTCTATCAGGTGCAGTGTTATTCCTAAACAGTCTGATGCTATTAGGAAAAGCGGATGGAAAGAGTGTGGGTCTCTTTAATATTTTCGTAGGAACCCTTCAAATAGTGATCCCAAGTTATTTAATCGTCGTATCGAGCCAAGACCATTGGGAGCTTTACAATTATGCATCTATTTTCTTATTTGGGTTAACTTATTTATATGTTGGATTCACCTCATGGAAAGGGATTGATGGGAGCGGTCTTGGTTGGTTTAGTCTATGGGTTGCAATTGTTGGAGTGATATATACCTTAACATCGATTATTCACTTTCAAAATGTTGTCAATGCACTGACATGGGCTATGTGGGCATTCTTATGGTTTCTGTTCTTTTTATCAAATGCACTTCATAAGAAAATTGACCATTATATTGGATTGGTTGCATTTGTTCAGTCATGGGTAACGTTGACCATACCAGCGCTCCTTTATTTTTTAGGTGTCTGGAATACACCAATGGTTGATCAAATCTGGACCTATGTATTAATTCTAGCAATCGTCTATTTTATTATCAGTTTTTTCAGCGGGAAGCTTTCATATAAAAGAGAGTCAAATATTCAAGTAATCAATGCTTTGGAGGTAAAATAATATGTCAATTATCATTGGAATTGTTGGAATCCTTATTCTAATAGGAATTGCCTGGTTAATGTCAAACGATAAGAAAAACATTAACTTTCGTGCCGTAGGTATCATGGCAGCTGTTCAGTTGTTAATCGCTTGGTTCATGCTGAATACTTCAATCGGTCAAAAAGTTCTGCACAAAATCGTCGATGGCTTTAACAAAGTTCTTTCTTTCGGGAATGACGGGATCTCATTTGTATTCGGCAGCCTTGCAGGAAAGGATTTATTCTTTGTTAATGTTCTAATGATGATTGTATTCGTAACCGCTTTACTAGGTATTTTAACTTATTCTAGAATATTACCATTAGCGATTAAATACATTGGCGGGGCAGTAAGTAAAATAACAGGTCTTCCAAAGGTTGAATCATTTGTTGCGGTGAATTCTATGGTATTTGGTGATACGTCCGCGATCCTTTCTGTTAAGTCATTCATACCTAGTCTTTCTGGAAACCGTCTGTTTGTGGTTGTTACTTCTTCCCTTGTTGCGGTAAGTTGTTCAATCCTCGGAGCTTACATGCAAATGATTCCTGCGGAGTACGTATTGGTGGCGTTACCCATTAACGTATTCTCTGGACTTATCCTATCAACGATTGTCTGTCCTGTAAGGAAAGAGGAAGAGGAAGAAATCGATATTAAGGGAATGATTCCTGAAAAATCTCTTTTCGAAGCAATCGGCAACTGGACATTGCTCGGCGGAAAGACAGCTTTAATCGTAGGCGCTATGCTAATCACTTATGTAGGATTGATCGCGGCTGTTAACTGGATCTTTACTTCCATCTTCGGTATTTCTTTCACAGGTGTACTTGGATATGTATTCGCGCCAATCGCTTGGATTATGGGGATTCCTTCAAGTGAGATTGTTCGAGCTGGCTCTGTCATGGGTACGAAGGTAGCGGCTAATGAGTTCGTCGCTATGTTAGACTTCATGAAAATGATCCCTGATATGTCTCATAAGACGGTAGGTATTGTATCAGCATTCTTGGTATCGTTTGCTAACTTCTCTTCCATTGGAATTATTTTAGGAACGGTACAGGCTATCAATAATGAAAAGGCAAGTGAGTTAGCTAAGGTTGGTTTAAAGGTTTTATTAGTAGCAACCATGGGATCCGTCTTAACTGGAACGATTGTAGGATTGTTCCTGTAAGCTGAATGGCGAAGAATTATAATAGCCACACGAGGGTGTACCAAAGTCAGTTTTTGGTACACCCTTTTATCATGCCTTCAAAGAGCCATAAACGTAATTACCCAGTACAAACGGAGAAATTTCCTAAAAAGTATTGACAGTAATTTACACCCTTATTATTATCATTATTAAGAATGATAATAATTAAGTTAACGGATACAAAAAAGGGGAGAGTTAAATGGTAAGTACGGCAACGATTATTTCGATGTTTGTCCCGATTGTGGTTTGCATTGGTTTATTTGTCGGATTGATTTTGGTTTATAGAAAGAAAACGGGGATTGCTGTAAAGCCGGTGGTTATTGGCGCTCTTGGGTTTGTCATCGCAACACAGATTTTAGAAAAAGTATTGCATGTCGTTGTTATCACAAACTTTCCCAATTATGCGGACCATCCCTGGTTATTTGGATTATACGGCGGCATGGCAGCAGGCTTATTTGAAGAACCGGCACGGTTTCTATTATTTATTTGGCTCCTGAAAAAATTTCATGATTACAAAGGCGGGATCTCGTTTGGAATCGGCTGGGGAGGTATAGAAGCGGTTTTGTTAGTGCTGATGACGGTTGTGCCAAACCTGATCTTCGCATTTATGATTAATTCGGGGACTTTTGAATCATCCTTAGCAGGGAGTATTCCAGCTGATCAGTTGGCAGGGATGAAAGAAACGATCGTAAATCAAGGAGTTTCCTTTTATTTATTAGGCAGTTTGGAGCGGTTTTTTGCTGTATTCCTGCAAATCGCCTTTAGTTTATTTGTATTGTTAGCAGTCGTTAAAAAGAAATTTTCCTATGTGGTCTATGCGATTCTCATTCATGCAGCAATTGACTTCCCACTCGCATTCTACCAAACAGGACATCTTAAAAACCTATGGGTCATTGAGATCTATATGGCGATCATCGGGCTATTATCCTTTGTTTTTATTAAAAAGGCAAGGAGTATACTGCCTCATACAACAAGATAGTTTGATAGAGTTATTTTTCAAAAGAAAAGGGAATTGGACTAGAGCCAATTCCCTTCGTTTAAGAAATTAATTACGGATAAGGTAATCAAATGCACCTAAAGCTGCAGTAGCACCTGATCCCATTGAAATGATGATTTGTTTATAGGCACTATCCGTACAATCGCCGGCTGCAAACACACCAGGTAGGGTGGTTGCTCCATGCTTATCCACAATGATCTCTCCAAAGCGAGTTCGTTCAAGTGTTTCTCCTAGCCAATCTGTATTCGGTACTAGACCAATCTGTACAAACACACCTTGCAGTTCAACATGATGCTCTTGGCCTGTTTCACGGTCAATATAAGAAATGCCGTTTACTTTGTCAGTACCGGTAATTTCTTTTGTTTGAGCATTCTTGATCACCGTTACATTAGGCAGGCTGTATAGACGGTCTTGCAGGACAGAATCAGCTTTCAGCTCTGGCGCAAACTCAAGAACAGTTACATGATTAACAATGCCTGCGAGGTCAATAGCTGCTTCAATACCAGAATTACCGCCGCCAATAACAGCAACGTCTTTTCCTGCAAACAATGGACCATCACAATGTGGACAGTAGGCGACACCTTTGTTCTTGAACTCTGCTTCACCTGGGACACCAACATTTCGCCAGCGGGCACCTGTTGATAGAATGACGCTCTTACTTCTTAAAATAGCTCCGTTTTCGAGTTCGACGGCAATAAAATCCTTCTTCTCCAAACGCTTTGCACGCTGTAAATTCATCACATCAACATTGTACTCTTTGACATGTTCTTCAAGACTTGCTGCTAGTTTGGGACCTTCTGTATATTTCGTACCGATAAAGTTCTCAATACCCATGGTGTCCATCACCTGGCCGCCAAATCTTTCCGCCACAATCCCTGTGCGGATTCCTTTACGTGCTGCATAGATAGCTGCACTGGCACCAGCAGGGCCGCCCCCGATTACAAGGACATCGAATGGTTCCTTATCAGAAAGTTCCGCTGCATCTGTTCCGCTGCCCATCTTGGCAAGGATTTCTTCAAGTGTCATACGGCCGCTGCCGAACGATTCCCCATTAACGAAAACGGTTGGTACCGCCATGATGTCCTTGCTTTCCACTTCTTCTTTGTAAGCCGCGCCGTCAATCATGGTGTGAGAAATACCAGGATTTAAAACGCTCATAATGTTCAATGCTTGAACCACGTCAGGGCAATTGTGGCAGGTTAAACTGATATAGGATTCAAAGTGATAGTCACCTTTAATTGCTTTGATTTGATCAATGACTTTTTGATCAACCTTCGGGGCTCTGCCGCTTACCTGCAATAGAGCCAACACTAACGAGGTAAATTCGTGTCCTAGAGGAATACCAGCAAAAGTTATGCCTGTATCTTCGCCGATACGATTTACACTAAAGCTAGGTGTTCTTTCTAATTCAGTCTTCTCTACTTTAATCTGAGAAGACATATTGGCTAATTCGTCTACTAAAGCTAGCATGTCACGAGAAACGTCATCTGCTCCTGCGCTAACTTTAAGCAGTACGTTTCCCTCCATTAATTGAAGGTATTGTTCTAACTGAGCTTTTATATCTTGATCTAGTATCATTAATCTCTCACTCCTTAAATTTTTCCTGTGATCTTATTAATAATAATTCTAATTATATAATTATTATCATATAGAATTCATTATCAGTCAAGTGAAAAATACTTATCACTTTTGGCCATAAAAAGAAGAGTGACGTTGTACGATTTAAACATTATGTACTAAAAAAGGGAATTGGAAGCTTCCAATTCCCTTTGAATGTTGTTATATGTGCTGCTTAGATTTTGCCTACAAGATCAAGGCTTGGTTTAAGTGTTGCAGAACCTTCTTGCCATTTAGCCGGGCAAACTTCACCTGGATTGTTGCGAACATATTGTGCTGCTTTAATTTTGTTAACAAGCGTGCTTGCGTCACGGCCAATGCCGTCTGCATTAATTTCAACAGCTTGTACAACGCCTTCTGGATCGATGATGAAAGTCCCGCGTTGTGCAAGACCTTCTTCTTCGTCTAGTACATCGAAGTTGCGAGAAATCTTTTGTGAAGGGTCGCCAATCATAATGTATTCGATTTTACCGATTGTTTCAGAGGTATCATGCCATGCTTTATGTGTAAAATGAGTATCAGTTGAAACAGAATATACTTCGACGCCAAGATCTTTTAGCGTTGCGTATTCATTTTGCAAGTCTTCTAGTTCGGTAGGGCATACGAATGTAAAATCTGCTGGGTAAAAGCAAACGACACTCCATTTACCTTTAAAGTTTTCTTCGCTAACAGTGATAAAATCTCCGTTATGGTACGCATTTGCTGTGAATGGTTTTACTTCTTTTCCGATTAATGACATAGTGAATTTCCTCCTAAGTATGGGTTTAAAAAAATTTTATTTAGATAATCTACTAAATTAGATTAATTCTAATTACATAACTATTATTATATAAAATTTATTGCTTTGTCAACAGGAATGTTTCATTTTTATTAGGTAGTGTTGAGGGGGGGCGAAAAAAAGGAGCCAGTGGTAACCAATAGAAGCGAAATGGTGCCCGTGAGCCCGGGGAAAAGGAGCTAGCGGTAACCAATAGAAGCGAATGGTGCCCGTGAGCCAAGAAAAAAGGAGCTAGCGGTAACCAATAGAGGCTAATGATGCCCGTGAGCCCGGCAAAAAGGAGCTGAAGGTAACGAATAGGAGCTAATTGTGCTCATAAGCCCAGAAAAAAAGTAGTCAGAGGTAACGATTCCTAGTTAACACTTTATTCATCTCCGAGAAAGTTAGTTTTTTATAAAAAAGCCATTTTAATAGACTCCAAAATCCTGGTTACCCCCATAAGACAATTGGGTTCGTTCGAATTATTTTGATATGAATTCACATAAAAGTACACGAGGGGAATAACATGAAAAAAATATCCAAGGGTGCCCTTGCCATGGTAGTAGCGGGAGCTGTTACGTTTTCTATCGCCAACGCTTTGTTGGCCGAACAACCTCTTAAACGATTAGCCAAAGAGATGGCTTTACCGATATCAGCGGACCGGGAAAAAGCGGTTGTTTTGAAACAAGCAGAAAAAAACAATCCGACGCAAACAACGACTGTGAAAGACCATGATCATGCCGTAACCCAAGTATCTTTAAAAAATAGCAATCTGGCTGCAACAGACGTCCAATCAAATACGAAAAAGCTCGGCTATAAAACGACAACTAGTGAGACACAAACACCTGTGGCAACAACAGTATCTGTGAAAAGCACGAAAGCACCGATGACTACACCCACGAAGTCGAGTACTGCAACCAAGCCGAGAACTAATACAACAAGTACAAGCACTAAGGCTGCAACAACAGCAAAGCCAGCGACAAGTGCAAATCCTGCAACAACAACAAGGCCAGCGACAAGCACAAATCCTGCAACAACAACAAATCCAGCGACAAGCACAAATTCTGCATCAACAACAAAGCCAGCGACAAGTGCAAAACCATCAACGTCTACAGCCGCGAAGTCGAATTCTAAGGCAGCTGCTGCAGCCACAACTAAAACCAACCATGGACAACAGGTTTCTCAAGCAGCAAAAGAAAGAGCAGCTAGTCGTAAGGCTACAAAAGAAAACAACGGAAATAAAATGTAATTCTTTCAAAAAGGATCGCCACATATAAAAAAGTAAAACTCGCCAATCCGGAATTGGCGAGTTTCTTTATTAGGAATACAATATCCACCCACCTAGTAATGCCTCTAAATGAGATTCGCTTGGACTTTAAATATGATGTCTTGTCTTTCTTAATCTAGTAATCTGCAAAAGTAAAATAGACGGAGATTTTCCGGTTAAATGTAAAATGAAGCTCGTTTCGGAGTCAAGCCCATTATTATGTGTAAATTCATTCCTGATGAAAAACAATGTTAAGCAGCTGATTTATTTTTGGTGTACTGGAAGGGGGGTACCCCCCTTCCAGTACACCAAAAATTCGCGCTTCGCGGT
>NZ_JBHHJU010000036.1:0-52219 GCF_042136325.1 Neobacillus sp. KR4-4 | reverse complement strand
AACCGACTTTCAGCTTTTCCTCATGAGAGGAATAGGATTATCCGGTATTAGCACCGGTTTCCCGGTGTTATCCCAGTCTTACAGGCAGGTTGCCCACGTGTTACTCACCCGTCCGCCGCTAGACTCCAAAGAGTCTCGCTCGACTTGCATGTATTAGGCACGCCGCCAGCGTTCGTCCTGAGCCAGGATCAAACTCTCCAAGAAAGTTGATTAGCTCATTTGTTACGTTGGCTTAGCTTCTTAAAAAAAGCTAAAATAAATTGTTTGTTTGCACGATTTTGTTTGTTTAGTTTTCAAGGATCAATTACCCAATCGCCTTAAGGCGACTTTATAATCTTATCAAGTTATTCACTGAAAGTCAACAACTTTTTTTAATTTCTTTTTCTCGCTGCGTCTGTCTCGCAGCAACAGATATTAATATACCACCATTCGAGAACAGGTGCAATAGTATTTTACGATTTTCCCTTTAAAATATTCAAAGTAATAATATTCTTACTCTTCCTCGTTATAAATATAAAAAAAGTGCCAGTAACATGGCACTTTTTTACGTATTATTTATGACGCATAAGCGGGAATAATAGTACGTCACGGATGGATGGAGAATTAGTAAGCAGCATAACTAAACGGTCAATTCCAATTCCTAATCCTCCTGTTGGCGGCATACCATATTCTAATGCTTCAACGAAGTCGTCATCCATCATGTGAGCTTCGTCGTTTCCTTGTTCACGTTCTTTTAATTGCGCTTCAAACCGTTCTCTTTGATCAATCGGATCATTCAGCTCTGTAAATGCATTCGCATGTTCACGAGCAACAATGAACAATTCAAAACGGTCTGTGAAGCGTGGGTCCTCATCATTTTTCTTCGCAAGTGGTGAGATTTCGACAGGATGTCCGTAAATAAAAGTAGGCTGGATTAATTTCTCCTCTACCTTTTGTTCGAAGAATTCATTAACAATATGGCCATAAAGCATGTTGTTATTAATTTCAACCCCGTGTTCCTTCGCAAGGTCACGAGCTTCTTCTACACTCATCTCTTTCCAAAAGTCTGCACCAGTGTATTCTTTGATGGCATCTACCATGTGAAGTCTTTTCCACTCAGGTTTAAGGTCTACCTCATAATCGCCATATTGAACCGTAGTTGAGCCAACTACTTCTTGGGCAATATGAGCAATTAGATTCTCTGTCAGACTCATGATATCACGGTAATCCGCATAAGCCTCATAGAGTTCAATCATTGTAAATTCAGGATTGTGACGAGTCGAGACACCTTCGTTCCGGAAAACACGGCCAATTTCATATACCTTTTCCAAACCGCCCACAATCAATCGTTTTAAGTGCAGTTCAATCGCAATCCTCATAAATAATGGCATATCCAAAGCATTGTGATGTGTTATGAATGGACGTGCAGATGCACCGCCAGCAATGGAATGCATCATTGGTGTTTCAACTTCTAAATAGCCGTGGTCATCTAAATACCGACGCATTGATTGAATAATACGGCTTCTTGAAATAAATGTAGCCTTACTTTCTTGACTCATAATTAAGTCTAAATACCGTTGACGGTAGCGCTGTTCAACATCCTTAAGTCCATGAAATTTATCAGGAAGCGGGCGTAACGCCTTTGTTAAAAACACAAAGTTTTCCACTTTAACTGATAATTCGCCTACTTTTGTTTTAAATAGTGTTCCGGATACACCAATTATGTCTCCTAGGTCTGAAGAATCGAATAGTTTATAATTCTCCTCACCGACTGCATCTTGACGAACATAGACTTGAATTTGACCTGTTAAATCTTGAAGGTGCGCAAAGCCTGCTTTTCCTTTTCCACGCTTCGTCATAATCCGACCCGCTAAAGAAACGGAAACATTTTTGGCTTCGATCTCTTCTTTTTCTAATTCTGCATATTGCTCAACTAATTCCTTTGTGTTATGTGAGCGGTCAAAACGTTTCCCGAATGGATCAAGACCATTTTCACGCATGGTATTCATTTTTTCACGTCTGACCATTAATTGGTCATTCAAATCTTCCTGACTCATAAAATCAACTCCAATAATCTTTTATTATGTAAAATGCTATTAATAAGGCGATCCCATTTTTCTACATACTTTATTATTTTACACAAACTTATACTTTCAGACATCAAAAAAGATGTTATTAAAATAAAAACTGCCAGTTTTTTCACTGGCAGCATCCAATTTAGTATAGAAAGACACTTTAAGTGACAGGTTTATCCTACAATTAACTGACTTTGTTCTTTTGCTTCGACTTCTGTGACCAATTCGTTTAGTAGTGTTACTAATTGATTCCTAGTATCACATTCATTGATCGCATTACGAACCGTGGCGTTACCGGGCACCCCTTTTAAATACCAAGCAGCATGTTTACGCATTTCACGAACAGCAACATATTCACTTTTAAGCGCGATTAAGCGGTCTAGATGAAGGATGCATACATCAATCTTTTCTCTAACAGATGGTTGAGGCATCAAGATACCAGTTTCTAAATACTGAACCGTACGGTAGATCATCCAAGGATCACCTAAAGCCGCTCTTCCGATCATTACCCCGTCTGCACCAGTTTCTTCAAGCATACGTTTGGCATCTTCCGGTGTATGAACATCACCATTACCAATCAACGGAATATTTAGGTTTCGCTTAACTTCACGAATGATGTCCCAGTTAGCACTGCCCTCATACATCTGAACACGTGTTCGTCCATGCAGGGATACCGCCTTCCCTCCAGCACGTTCAACAGCTTGGGCATTTTTCACAGCAAAAATATGCTCATCATCCCAGCCCATCCTCATTTTTACAGTTACAGGTTTTTCAACCTCTGCTACCACAGCTGAAACCATCTCGTAAATTTTATTAGGGTCAAGCAGCCACTTTGCCCCGGCATCACATTTGGTGATTTTAGGAACAGGGCAACCCATATTAATATCAATAATGTCTGCATTAGTATTCTGATCAACGAATTTAGCTGCTTCGACAAGCGTTTTTTTCTCTCCGCCAAAGATTTGCAAGCTTAATGGCTTTTCACGCTCATCGATATAAAGCATATTCATTGTCTTTTCATTTTTATGAATGATGCCTTTATCACTCACCATCTCTGCGCAAACTAATCCAGCGCCAAACTCTTTTACCGTTAAACGGAATGCCGAGTTACATACCCCAGCCATCGGAGCAAGGACAACTGGATTCTTCAATTCTATATCGCCAATTTTCAACATGAAACTACCTCCCCTCCTTCTTTAAGTTATTCTTAGGATTGAACTTATCATACGATCTATGCCAGCGCCTGTTTATTAATCTTTTGGCGTTAAGTCATCTATGGTGATTTTTAAAGAATCCGCAATCCTTTCCAGTAAATCACTGGCAGGAAGTCGATTCCCTCTTTCAATTTCGCCTAGGATTGATACAGATACACCTAGTTCCTTCGAAAAACCCTCTTGTGTAAAGCCCTTTAACTTCCGATAGGCTCGAATACGTCTTCCCCATTTTTCCGCTTCCATATTCGGACTCCTTCTTTATTTGGTAATTCTTCTAATGATGATTCAAGTAACTGATTTATCTCCGAACATTTCTTGTCCTGATAGATTTCTAAAAGTGGAATAATTACAAACGCTCGTTCTAACATCCTGGGATGTGGAAGGATGAGCTTCTCGCTTTGAATATTTTCTTGGTTATAGGTAAGAATGTCAAGGTCTATTGTTCGCGGACCCCACCTTATTTCCCTTTTTCTACCAAGTTCTAGTTCGATTTCTAAACATAAATCTAATAGATCCATGGAGGAAAAAGCGGTCTGAATCTCAATTACCATATTCAAAAATAAATCTTGTTCCTCATAGCCAATGGGATCTGTCTCATAAATAGAGGAGTAATTTACCAAATGAATTCCAGAATTACTGGTTAATCTTTTAATGGCACTCGTTATATTATCATAACGGTTTCCTATATTCGAGCCAAGGGCAATAAATGCTGTGTTTTCCACTTTTATCTTCTCCTTGTAATTTCTACTGCAACAGACCGGTAGTGACCCGGAATCGGTGGGTCTGGTTTAATCACCGTAACAGTTACTTCTGATATAAGCGGAAAGCCTGTCAGTACGCCTGCTGCAATTCGCTCTGCCACCGCCTCGACTAATTTAAAAGGAGGACCCTCCACGATTGTCTTGCAAACTTGGTAGAGTTCTGCATAATTCACTGAGTATTCCAGTTCATCGGTTTCTCCCGCTTTTTTTAAGTCAATAGAAACGGATAAATCCACTGCAAAACGCTGCCCTAACCGAGTCTCTTCTGAAAACACACCATGGTAGCCGTAAAACTCCATTCTATTGACATAAATTTTATCCAATGGTTTCACCCTTCCCCATTAGGGCATCCATCATTTTAGCCATTCTGCTCATTTCTTTCACATCGTGAACACGGACTATATGGCAGCCTTTTTGAATTCCGAAACAAACGGTTGCTCCTGTACCTTCCATTCTTTCATGGACAGGGAGATCTAATGCTTGTCCAATCATCGACTTTCTAGAAGTCCCTAATAATACTGGATAACCTAAATTAACAATCGTATCTAAATTCTGCATGGTTAGCAGATTTTCTTGATAATCCCTCGCAAAGCCAATACCCGGGTCAAGGATAATCTGTTCATCCTTCA
Organism: Neobacillus sp. KR4-4; assembly: GCF_042136325.1. Classification (NCBI taxonomy): domain Bacteria; kingdom Bacillati; phylum Bacillota; class Bacilli; order Caryophanales; family Bacillaceae; genus Neobacillus; species Neobacillus sp. KR4-4. Next base: position 47,561 of record NZ_JBHHJU010000036.1, on the reverse strand, counting down.
CCCCTGCCTTTTTTACAATGGCTATACTTTCATAAAGATCATTGATGACATCTCTCATAAATACCTTGTAATTTCGTTCTTTACGATTATGCATGAGCACGATCGGAACACCGTAGTCTGCCGCCACTTGTCCCATCTTTTCATCCGCTTTTGCCCCCCACACATCATTGATGATTTGAGCACCAGCTTCTATTGCTTGTTTGGCCACTTCTGCTTTATAGGTATCAATCGAAATCGGCACTTGAACTTGTTCAGAGATTGCCTGAATAATCGGGATCACCCGCTCGAGTTCCTCCTCTGCAGGAACAGCTGCAAAGCCTGGCCGGGTTGATTCCCCGCCGATATCAATAATATCCGCACCATTTGCTACCATTTCTTTTGCCCGTTTAACAGCCATTTCAACCTGGTTGAATTTACCTCCATCCGAAAAGGAATCTGGAGTAGCATTTAAAATGCCCATAATAATGGTCTTTCTACTACTATCCAAGGTATAGGGTCCACATTGGATTAGTTCATGAGATGTTTTCATACCTTTCCTCCTTATCCAGCCTTTTTATACTTCTATTATCATACATGAAATCTTTATTAGAATACAAAAAAAGAAGCATCGGCAAAGCCGACGCCTCTTAGCTATTTTTATTCAGCATCGTATTGGTAAAGTACGGTACTTAAATAACGCTCGCCATTATCAGGAATAATTGCTAATACCTTTTTACCTTTACCTAATTTCTTAGCAACTTCTAAGGCTGCGTATATCGCTGCGCCTGAAGAAATCCCGCCAAGAATCCCCTCTTCTCTGGCTGCACGTCTTGACGCTGCAAATGCTTCCTCCGTACCAACTTGGATTACTTCATCATAAATGTCAGTATTTAAAGTTTCAGGAACAAATCCTGCACCAAGACCTTGAAGTTTATGTGGACCTGGAGCTCCACCTGAAAGAACTGGAGAATCTGTTGGTTCTATCGCATAAATTTTAATTTCAGGGAAGTTTTCGCGCAGAACACTTCCTGCACCTGAAATGGTTCCTCCTGTACCGATTCCAGAAACAAATGCATCTAATTGATCCATTTGTTCAACAATTTCTTTACCTGTTGTTCTTTTATGAACTTCAGGATTTGCTTGGTTTTTAAATTGCTGCGGCAAGAAATAACCATGTTCCTTAACAAGCTCCTCTGCCTTAGCAATTGCACCCTTCATACCAGCTGGACCAGGTGTTAATACAAGTTCTGCTCCATATGCACGAAGGAGGTTCCGTCTTTCCAAACTCATCGTTTCAGGCATAACAAACACGGCTTTGTAACCTTTTGCTGCAGCAATCATTGCAAGTCCAATACCAGTATTTCCACTTGTAGGCTCAATAATGGTATCTACACCTGGTTTGATTAACCCTTGCTCTTCTGCCGCTTCAATCATAGATAAAGCGATACGATCCTTTACACTGCTGCTTGGGTTAAAATATTCTAGTTTTAAATAAACCTCAGCACTATTTTCATCTACTAATCTGTTTAATTTAACAATTGGCGTTTGGCCGACTAATTCGGCAACTGAATTTGCAACACGAACCATTAAGAGCACCCCTATTCCGAGTAAATTGATTGGATTTATATTATTAAATTTACCAGTTCTATACTGAGTTTGTCAATCGTTTTGTTTGCGTATTTTTACAATATTTAAACATTTATACTCTTGATATATAAGAAAAAGCACAGTTTAATACCCTGTGCTTTAGTTCTCTTTATGACCATAGAACCATTCGACCTTTGCATCATCCCAAAAGGTCGAAGCAGATGCGGGCGATTTCATTTGTTCCAGGGCAATTTGCCTGCGGATTTGTTCTCTTACATCTGCAAATGAATATTTCTTCCCACTGATCTTTCCGTCTAGCTTAAAGATCGCATAGCCTTCTTCCACCTTAACAGGCATACTATAGGAACCTGTCTTCAGTTCTTTAGCTACTTCAATATATTGCCCGGGATAACGCTCATCCCCTTCACTAATATACCCAATATCGCCGCCATTATTTGCAGAAAACTCTTCAATGGAACGTTCCATGGCTAAGGTTGAAAAATCAGATCCTTGATTCAACTCTTGCACCGCTTTATCTGCCTCTTCCTGTGTAGGGAGAACAATATGTGATAAATGGAATGCAGGCGGTACATCAAATAGCTCTTTATTTTCTTGATAATATCTTTCTAGTTCGCTGCTTGGAACTTTAACATCTTTTGTTAATAATTCTTCTAATAGTAGATTGCTGCGAATTTGTTCCTTCCAGCCTTTTTCATCCTTACTATTCTGCTGAGTAAATGAATTCGTAGTGGATTGCAGCATTCTAAATTCGCGGTCGACATCCTGGTTAGATACGTTGATATGGTATTTCGCAGCCATTTCCTCAATGACCTTTTGATCGACCATTTCCTTTAATACATCTTTTCCATATCTAGATTCAAGCTCATGAAGCCAATCTTGCCGCAGAATCGACTTTTTCCCAATTGTAGCTACTGTCTCGTCATTTCCTAGGGTCCCACCAGCCGTATTTGCCTTTGAAAGAGAAAAAGCGATCGTTAGGCAATTCACCAATATTAGGACCCCAATCACCATCCAAAGCTGCTTCTTTCCCAACCTCTCTCCCCCAATCAGAAAAGAGCAAAGATCTGTTATTTTGCTTCTTTTTTAAGCTCTTCTAATTCTTCACTTGTAAAAAGGTATTTTTCATTGCAAAAATGACAATGTGCCTCAGCCTGACCATCTTCTTCAATCATCGCCGTAATCTCTGCTGCTCCTAAGCCGACAATAGCATTCGCAAATCGTTCCTTAGAGCAATTACAAACAAACCCTACCGGCATCGTTTCTAACACCTTTACCTGATCTTTTCCAAAAAGCTCTTCGAGAATTTGCTCTGGTGTTAGTCCACGTTCAATTAATTTAGAAATCGGCTCAATTGTTTTTAACCGTTCCTCCATTTTTGAAATAATCGGCTCCGGTGTGCTAGGCATTAATTGAAAAATAAATCCGCCTGCTGCAAGAATCGTATCATCTGGATTCACTAAAACACCAACACCAACGGAAGACGGAACCTGCTCAGAAGTAGCAAAATAATAAGTAAAATCCTCGCCTAATTCACCGGATACAAGCGGAACTTGTCCAGAAAAAAAGTCACGCAGCCCGATATCTTTGACAACTGCTAACATCCCATCTGTCCCGACCGCACGACGAACATCAAGCTTCCCATGTTCATTCGATTCAAAATCCACCTCTGGGTTTGTTACATATCCCCGAACTTCCCCTTTGGCATTACTATCAACAACAATCGGTCCTAGCGGGCCGCCCCCATTAATTTTTATCGTTAATTTATCCTCACCCTTGAGCATAGCCCCCATCATGACTCCTGCAGTCAACGTCCTGCCCAATGCAGCAGAAGCTGTCCGCCATGTCTGATGGCGTCTTTGTGCCTCGGTCACAGTTTCTGTCGTCCGAACGGCAAAAGCGCGAATATTACCATCATACGCAAGTGCTTTAACAAGATAATCCTTCATTGATAAACCCCTTTCTAGCTGTTATTCCTTAGGTTGTCCTATGTTTCTTTTATAGATAAGCTGTAAACCTTTTAAAGTTAAAAATGGATCAACAATATCAATAATGGTGGACTCTTGAGCAATTAAATTCGCTAAACCGCCTGTCGCAATAACGGTAGGCCTTTTCTCACCTTGTTCCATCATCCGCTTGACAATCCCCTCTACTTGACCAACATACCCATAGACAATTCCTGCTTGCATTGCCGCTACTGTATTCTTACCGATTACCCCTTCAGGTCTGGCAATCTCTATCCTAGGCAGTTTTGACGCACGTGAATACAACGCCTCAGTTGATATACCCACTCCTGGAGCTATTGCACCACCCATATATTGACGTTCCTCATTCACATAACAATAGGTCGTCGCTGTTCCAAAGTCGACGATAATCAGCGGACTGCCATACTCATGAATGGCAGCTACAGCATTGACGATTCGGTCAGCTCCGACTTCCCTTGGGTTATCATATTTAATATTCAGACCCGTTTTGATTCCAGGTCCCACAACAAACGGCTTAATGTGAAAATACTTTTGGCACATTCTTTCGAGCGCAAACATGATTGGTGGAACGACTGAAGAAATAATGATGCCGTCAATATCTGAAAAAGAGAGTCCTGCATGATCGAACAAAGCTTTAATGTTCATTCCAAACTCATCTTCTGTGCGGTTTCGATTGGTTTCAACACGCCAATGATATCTAAGCTCCTCACCATCGTAAACTCCTAAAACAATGTTAGTATTCCCTACATCAAATACGAAAATCAAATCTATCACTCACTTTTCAGATTATTCTCTTCTTTACTGAAAACATAATACCATAGATTTGATTAATCATGAAAAAAAAGAGTGCTTTATACGTATCACTCAAGTTGTCAAAATTGAGTATTTTTCTTTATTTCTGGCTTTGCGATAGGTCTGTTGATTTGCGCGCTCCAGGTGCGTGCGGTTCGCGGGCATGCCGGCGAGCCTCCTCGTCGCTGCGCTCCTGCGGGGTCTCCCCTGCCCCGTACTCCCGCAGGAGTCTTCGCACCTTCCGCTCCAATCAACAGGTTTAGGAATAAATGTCAGCAACTCAAAAAACAAATTAACGCTATGAGTTGTATAAGTAGATAAAAAAAAGCTGTCGAAAGTTTTCCGACAGCTTAGTGCTTCTCACGAAGCACTCTTTACACATTTATTATTTATCTAATTCATCAGAAGGATTCTCTGGCTCGAGTTCATCCTTTTTCTTATTAATATTAACCTTTACATCGTCTGTTTTTTTCGGGCCAATTTTCACAGCTTCTAAAGCTTGATTAGGCTCTGGCATATGGCCATGGTCAACCAAGTATTTAATCTGTTCAGCCACAAGTGTTTCCACTTCAAGCAATGTTTTCGCAATGAGGTCAAGTTTATCACGATTTTCAGTGAGAATGACTCTGGCTCTTTCATAACATTCTTTAATAATGCGTTGAACTTCCAAGTCGATTTCGTACGCAATCGCATCTGAATAATTTTGCTCATTATGAATGTCACGGCCTAAGAATACTTGACCGCCTGAACCTTGACCAAACTGAAGTGGTCCAAGTTTATCACTCATACCATATTCGGTTACCATCTTACGAGCGATACTAGTTGCACGTTGGAAGTCATTATGCGCCCCTGTACTTACTTCACCAAAGACAATCTCTTCAGCGACACGGCCGCCTAATAAACCAACAATTTTATCGAGTAATTCCGGCTTCGTCATAAAGTAACGGTCTTCTCTAGGAAGCATGACAGCATATCCGCCTGCTTGACCACGAGGTACAATTGTAACCTTGTGGACCATGTCCGCCTCATCGAGCACTAAACCAATCACTGTATGGCCGCCCTCATGGAAGGCAACAATATTACGTTCTTTTTCAGAGATCACTCGGCTCTTTTTAGCTGGTCCAGCAATAACACGGTCTGTTGCTTCATCAATATCTTCCATATCGATTTTCTTCTTACTGCTTCGGGCTGCAACTAATGCTGCCTCATTCAATAAGTTTTCTAAATCTGCACCAGAGAATCCTGGTGTACGCATCGCAATATTTTTCAAGTTAACAGAGTCATCTAATGGTTTATTACGTGCATGGACTTTAAGGACTGCTTCACGTCCAACAACATCCGGACGGTCGACAGTAATTTGCCGGTCAAAACGACCTGGACGTAATAACGCAGGATCTAGAATATCAGCACGGTTGGTAGCAGCAATAATGATAATTCCTTCATTTGCCCCAAATCCGTCCATTTCAACAAGCAATTGGTTCAAGGTTTGTTCACGTTCATCATGTCCGCCGCCTAGGCCTGCGCCACGCTGACGTCCAACGGCATCAATTTCATCAATAAAGATAATACATGGTGCATTTTTCTTTGCATTTTCGAATAAATCACGGACACGGGAAGCCCCGACCCCTACAAACATTTCAACGAAATCAGAACCACTAATCGAGAAGAACGGTACACCTGCTTCACCCGCAGTAGCACGAGCAAGCAATGTTTTACCAGTACCTGGAGGTCCGACAAGGAGAACCCCTTTTGGAATGCGGGCTCCTAATTCAGCAAATTTTCGTGGATCCTTTAAAAATTCAACCACTTCCACCAATTCTGCCTTTTCTTCATCAGCACCAGCTACATCTCTAAAACGCACTTTTTTCTTATCATCGTTATAAAGCTTCGCTTTGGATTTACCAAAGTTCATAACACGGCTGCCGCCGCCTTGAGCTTGGTTTAATAAGAAGAAGAATAAAATAAAAATAATCACAAACGGAATAATCGATGTAAAGAAAGTCACCCATCCGCTTGTTTCCTTCGCAGGCATTACTTCCACTTTTGAATCAGCTTTATTAATTTTGTTAATTATTTCTTCACTGTTTGGTACATACGTTATGAATTTTTTCTTCGAATCTAACTCACCACGGACTTCATAAACTCCGCGTTCAGGCTGCATTGAGAACGATTTTACATCGCCGCTTTCTAGTTGGGCAACAAACTTATCATATGAAATATGATTTGTCGACTCGTTACTTCCATTAAAGAAACTTACCACACCAATAATGACTAAAAATATCAATAAATAAAAGATGGTATTACGGAAAATCCGATTCATCTCTTACCTCCTCCCGCGATAGACAAACTATAGTAAATGGTATCATAGAAAATCTTACAAATTCAAGAAATTACACTTTGATAGGGCTTACTACCTCCAAGTTAACGGTAAGGATGCTTAGAGATCATTTGTGTATACTTCAGGTTTTAATACGCCAATGTATGGAAGGTTTCGATATTTTTCTATATAATCCAAGCCATAACCGACAACAAATTCATCTGGCACAATAAAACCTACATAATCCGCTTGAATTGCGCTTTTTCTGCCTGTTGGTTTATCAAGCAGTGTGACAATCTTAATGGATTTTGCTTTCCGATATTTAAACAAATCAACCAAATAGCTAAGCGTTAAACCGCTATCGATAATATCTTCGATAATAAGGATGTCTCTTCCTTCTACAGATGTATCTAAATCCTTAATAATTTTTACTTCACCCGAAGAAACAAGTCCGGTTCCGTAGCTCGATACATCCATAAAATCCATTTCTAGATAGCAATCCATCCGTTTTAATAAATCACCCATAAACGGCATCGCACCTTTTAACACCCCAATAGCAAGCGGGAATTTATCTTGGTACTCTTCCGTTAATTGTGCAGCTAGACTCCTGATTTTATCTTGAATCTCTTCCTCTGATACTAATACTTTTTCAATGTCCTGTTTCATCTAAATGTGCCTCCTAGAAGATCCCTACTTTTGATATGTGAATAGTATATATTGTTTAGCTTTGCAATCTATACCATCAAATGAAGACTTTTTTAAACCTGGCAGCCAAATAATATTACCTTCTTTGTCAGTTAATACTGGCCACATATTTCGTTCCTGCATTGGTACTTTTTGATCAATAAATATGGACTTTAATTTTTTGGAACCATTCAATCCCTTGATCGTCATTCGATCGCCAATTTTTCTAGAACGAATAATAACTGGCCACTTTATCGTGCCGACACTAAACAAAGCCGTGTTTACATCTGCATCCAGAATTTTCTCCGTTACATATCTGCAATTAATTTCCCCGCCATTCGGCAAGTTAATCACACCCGGTTCTCTCAATTCAAAATGATATGATGGTACCTCATTCGATTGAAATTGGAATGTAAGGGAGTAATAGGAACGGATAACTTTTAAACCATTAGGAAAATCAAGCTTACCTGATGGCAGAGGATGCTGAATTAACAAAAATACTTGATCGATATGTACAGCGGATAAAGATGTTGGTTTTTCTTTGTAAAGATAGTTTAATATTAGTTGAATCCCTCTCCTTTGTAAAGGTAAAGGCACTTCACGAAACCGGTGAATGTCAATGGTAATTTTGCACTCTTCCTTTTTTGTCATTACTGTATTCATTTGTTGAACAGTTAATTCCTGAAGGAAGATTTCATCGGTGGTTAATTCTTCACTAAACCGTTGAAAATGTTCATGGACATGCGGGTTTTCCTTTTTTAAAAAGGGAATCACTTCTTTACGAAACCGATTTCTGCTATAAATTCCTTTTTCATTACTTGGATCTATTCTTGGGCTAAGATGATGCCTTTGACAGTAATCCTCTATGTCAGCTCTTTCCAACCCTAAGAACGGACGAAAAATGGTACCGCTGTAAAATGGGCGGATAAATGGAATGCCTGCACGAGCAAGCCCCGTACTGCCCCTTGTTACTCTCATTAACATTGTTTCCATTTGATCATCGCCGTGATGTGCCAGCGCTAAAAATGGATACTGATACTTTTCCATAATTTCTAAAAAAAACTCATATCTCGCATCGCGTGCCGCAATTTGCGAACTCTTACCCGTTAATTCGATGATTTTCGGAACATTGACCCGAGTCATTTCAAAAGGCAGGCTATTTTGTTCACAAAATTTTTGAACAAAAATCGCATCCTCATAGGACTCTTGACCACGAAACATATGGTCTACATGGGCAACAACAAGGAGCATATTTTGCTTCTCCTTTTCCGAAAGCAAATAGTGCAGCAGCGCTAACGAATCCGGACCTCCTGAAACACCAATGACAATTTTTTTTGATGTTAAACTAAATGCCTGGTGATGAAGAAAGGTCTTGACCTTTGTTTCCAACATAATATTGCACTCTTCCTTAAAACAATGTTTAGAACTTTAAATAGTAAGAATAACATTAGTCTACCACTTTTAAGAATAAAGTATCAAAGCATTGATATTACAAATAGCCTAGAAATATTTCCTATTCATTTATGGAAATTTTCATGTATTAAATGTTATACGAATGACTTCATAATAAGTTTCAAACATTTATAGTAATTTATTAAATGTATACCATGCGTATAATAGGCCTAACACAATGGCTATTAACCAGAATTCCATCCAACTGCTTTTTTTCTTTTTTCTACGGTAGTGCTGCCTTGTCATCGATTTACTTCCCATCGAACCTGGCTGTGGTTGTTGTTTTGATGCTAATTTGCTCGTCCCGCCCGTCTTTTTGGGAACTGGATCGGGATTTTTTTTATCAATCATCAGATCTAATAGGTCTGCTCTCATTTGCTTCGCGCTGCTATATTGGCCTTGAAGTGCTTTTAAAATGACTTTTTCCCAAGCTATTAACTCTGTCTTCTGACGTATCGCTTCCTTTAACTGCGCAATCCCCCCTGTTGTTTTCGTTAATCGTTTGGGATAGGCTGTGTTAATCATAATCATGGCCACTGCAAACAAGTCATACGAAGGTTCGGCCTTCCTTGAACCCAGCCCCCAATAGCCGCGATCATAAAACTCAGTAAACTCCTTAATGGCTCTCCCCTGTATGGTCGTACCCCCCACATCAATACACCTTATTTTGGGAGGCGGTCCTGTGACAATTAAATTTTCTGGCTTAAGATCGCCAAATACCCAGCCATTTTCATGTAGCTTATCTAAATCATTTAACAGCTGCAAAAATAACACACTCGTCCACGACTTTCCCTTTTGTTGTAAAAAGGATAAGAAGTCTGGGCCGTCGATGTATTCCATGACATAAAATGAAACCCGTCCTTGATTACTTTGCCAATCATCAACATCAAGCAAAGAAGGCCCAAGGGTTGGGGTTCCCTGGACCTTTGCTAAGGATTTTAATACATTTACTTCTGAAGTAATCGACATCCCATTATCACTCATTTTCAGCGCTACTTGAGTGTTATTATGTTTGGCAAGATAGACCACCCCGTTTGCTCCAAATCCAAGTTCCCTTATAATCGTGTACTTGTTCAAATGCCATTTCCCTGAAATGACCGTTCCTGGGCTTACTTTACATTGACTCTTCAAAGTATGATTCATCATCACGTGAAAGAAGGCTCCTTAAGGATTGTTTTTGATCAAACGAGGATAGCGCTGTCCGTAACGCTGGTCCTGTCGGGGTTATTCCTCCCGTAGACAATTGGGAAAATACACTTGTCAATGTTTGCAGCTTCGGTGTCCAATCCAGCAGCATTTCGACATCTTTCTTTTTCCCGGGAAATACATAAACTGAAAATTGATTATCACCTGTACGAGCGTTCAAGCTTAGAGAGAGGTCAAGGAGTGCTTCTTTTACTGTCGGCAGTTTGTGTTTCATACTGGCACTTGTATCGACAAGAATCAACACTTCTAATTCGACAGTTTCTCCTAATTCATCCACAACCTCCATAACTTCGCCTCGTTTTTCAGGCGGGAGATCTTCCATCGTTTGTGACCGTCCCAAAATTTGCTGCAATTCTCTGTTTACCACTCCTTGAATCGTCTGATTCATGGCTTTGCGGGTAACCATTTGTACGGTCTGCGATAATTGCTGGGCATAGACAATCTGACTGACTCCTCCGCCTGACATGGCAATCCCTTCAATTTCGGTCATCCCTTTTTCATCAATGGTATCCTGCTCCATCACTCCAATAACATTAACAGTGATTCCCTGTTCTCTAGCGAGTGCAGCCATGGCAATTGGATCGTCTCCTTGATTGGAACATCCATCGGTAATAAGTAAAATTTGGCGAATCTTCCCTGTATACATAACCTTCTCCCTTCACTACATGTATTGGTACCATTTTCGACGGGAAGAAGGTGATTTATACATATTTAACATAGAAGCTGCATAAAATAACTTGTTCATGCTTGGCGCTTTAATTTTTGAACAGGAATGGACGCCCATTTTGGTGTATTATGGTTTATTTTTGCAACCGTTACTGTCATATCATCATGGATAATCTCAGAGCGCGAGCGTATCACTTCCTCTAGGATTAAATCAGCTACTTCTTGTGGGTCGTTTGTCTCTAATCCTTGTAGTTTTCGTTTCATCCATAAATCATAGTTCTCTACATGCAAGGGTCCTTCAAATACCCCATCACTCATCATGATGAGTAAATCTCCGGCCTTCAATTGCTCACTTACCACGTCCACTTCAAATTCCTGAATCATTCCAATTGGCAAATTGCTGGCTTGGATTTTAATAATCTTATTTCCTCTCTTTATAAAACTCGGTGTGGATCCAATCTTAAGGAACTTCGCTGATGCATTTTGCAGGTCAATCATGGCTAAGTCTAACGTAGAAAAAATTTCATCCGTTGTCCGAAGTGAAAGGATGGAATTAACTGATTTTATCGCCACCTTTTCCTCAATGCCCGATTGCAGGATTTTTTGTAAAAGAAGCAAGGTTTCTTTACTTTCGTAGTGTGCTCTTTCTCCATTTCCCATCCCATCGCTGATGGCAATCGCATACTTACCAAATCCTAGTTCAATCGTCGAATAGCTATCGCCTGAAACAAGTCCGCCATCCTTTGCTGCATGAGCTACACCTGTTTCCACCGTATACGCCTTTGACGACCTGAATGTCACATGACAAAAGTCTGTCGGAACGGTTGCACATTCTTCCAGTTTTACAACGATCGTCTCACCAAGAATATCTGATAACATCGGGGCAATTAACTTTTCACATTCACCATGGCCATTGCAAAATGGCAAGGACATTTCAATATCGACATTTCCTTGTTCAAGGCTATAAATTTCCACCTGCTCAATGTGAATACCGAACGATTGCATCGCCTCCATAATTTGCTCTTCCTGTTTGTGGTGATTTTCCCTTTCCCGTTGAATCTCCTTTGCGAAATTCTCCATTACCTCTGATACACCTAACAATTGATCAGCAACCAACTTACGACTTTCTTGAACCTGTCTCTTCAGCTTTTGGTTGGCTTGGAAAAAGGTTAATTCCTGGCCAATTGATTCATAGACTTTTTTGGAACGTGTACAAATTCTTTCCCAATCCCTTGCTAGTTTAGAAGAAATATTCCCACCGTTTTGATCCATTTCATGAATAATCTCTTCCATATAAGCATAGGTTGTATTAAAATTACTTGCCCAACACTGATCTTTCTTAAAGCAGGTTTGGCAGGTCTTTTCAGTCACGTTACTCATAAAGTAATCCATTTCCCGCTCATTTTCATCTTCCCGCGGTTGAACCTCCATCTGTGAAAAGCTTTTGGACAAGGCATGGAAGACATTCGAGAATTGTGACACTCGCTGCGCGGTGACGTCGCGCATTTTCCGCATATATTTTTGCTGTTCAGCAGTGTATTCCGGCGTACCAGGGATATACTTCGCTAATCTTGAGGTTAATACTTGAGGTGTCAGCAGGAATAAAAAAACAGCTGCCGAGGTTTCCAAAACGGTCATCAGAATCGAACCATCCCCACCTTCTCCATACATGCCAATGAGGAGCGTGGCAATAAATAAACCAATCGAAACACCTATTTTCTTCCCTTCCTTCATGAGGCCGCCCAGAACACCTGAAAAAGCTAGTAGACTCATATGATAAAAACTTGAAACACTCGCAAGGCTGAAAATCAACCCCGTAACCACCCCAACAGTGGAGCCGACAGTTGCCCCAGCAATAAATGAAAACACTAACACTAAGTATCTCGACAAGATATGTTCCACCGATAAATCATATACCTTCCAGCCGATCGTCCCTGTCATGATGGAAGCAAGCATGATAATTAAACAGACGATTTCTTCCGTCTTTAATAATTGTCTCCGTTTGTTAAAGGTTAACAAGGGAATACTTTGTAAAAAGATAAGCGTCAATATAAAAGCTAGACATGTTTGTACCCCTACCATCATGAAATCATATAGTGTCAATTGTGTTGAAAGGATAAATGCCTCAGCTAGTTTCCCCAGTCCAAGCACAATGGCGACAAAAAACGGCGCTGCCTTCAACTCATTTCTTAGCCATTTCTTGCTAATACGAAAAACAACGATAAAGCAAAGGGTAATGATAAAGGTACTGGCAGCATTTGATAAGGAAATGGTCACTGCCCCGATAACCAGTCCGATCAAGGCAAGCGGTGCCCGATCTCGCTTAATTAAATAAACAGAAGCAAAAAAGGGAAGGCAAAAAGGGGTCAGCTTCGCCAAGATCAAGGCCCGTCCAAGCAAAAAACCAACCAATAATAGTAAGAACCCTTTTTTTATGAAAAAGGACTCCAGCATTAGTTGAATCTTTTTCAATCCACTCTGCAAAGCCCATTTGGATGGCTGAAGATTAACTTCACTGACCGGTTCTATGAAACTAGCATTTGTCTTTTCCATAAATCACACTCCCTATTCTTTCATTGTTCAGATAATTATAAAATTAATAGACACAGAAGTTTGTCAAATTAGTGAACTAGCAAAAAAAATCGTTCGACTGTTTTCACTATTATCATTCAAATAATATTAATTAGTGTCGAAACAAAATGGGTGTCAGGCACCATGTGAATAAATTCACATGGTGCCTGACACCCATTTTCCATTTAAAGTACAAAAAAGACAGGTCATTTTCGACCTGTCTTTACCTATAGATATGAAGTGAATCCACTCTTTATCCTATTAAAAGTTTAGCAGCAAGTTACCCCCGCTTAGCTCCTCTTCCTCCACGTTTGGACTCTGTGTTCCTTTTTAAGGAAGATAAACGATCTTCACTATCTTTTAAAAATTTGGCCATTTTGGTTTCAAAATTTTCCGGCTTAAAATTATTACGATCGTTGTTTCTACCCTGACGAGGGCGTTGTGAGTGTGAGTTTGAGTGGGATCTTTGCTGTGACTCAGGGCGATCCTTTGCCTTTTTAATCGACAGCCCAATCTTTCCATCCTTCTCAACATTAATGACTTTTACCTCTACTTGGTCGCCAACCTTCAAATGGTCATTAATATCTTTCACATAATTGTCTGCGACCTCACTGATGTGTACGAGTCCTGTTGAGCCCTCCGGCAGCTCCACAAACGCTCCAAAATTAGTAATCCCGGTTACCTTTCCTTGTAACTTGCTGCCTACTTCAATTGACATAAAAAGAATGTTCCTCCTTAAAAGTATAAAGTGAAACTTCAATCAGTGGGGGGTTTTTCCATCTCCCACTGATTGTTAGTTGAACCAATCGGGCATTTATGGGCAGTTGACCCCCACCAATCCTTTTTGTCCCATCAAAGTCTTGAAGTGAGGGTCTTACTGCCCGTTGATGCGGGATAAAAAATCAATCTTACTCTATATTATACAAAAAGAAAAAAATCAGTGTCAATATGACTATAAAATGGTTCATTTACCCTTCTTTTCATCTGGAATATTAAAAATGATTTCACCTTTACTGGAGAAAAAGTACTCTTTTCTTGCCAACTTTGCAATATAATCATCATCATTTAATTTAATAATATTTTCATTTAGAATATCTTGCTGCCCTTTTAATTGCCTTAACTCATGATCCAGCTGCTTCTTCTGTGCAATCTTAGCATTGAGCTTTGCCGTTTGGGAAATGTTACTGGAAATCATCAAGTAAGAGAGAATGCTCGCAAATACCAGAAACATTGTCAGCCTTCTTGCTAATAACTTCTTTTTCCTAGCTGAAGCAATTTCTGCATATTCTTGCTGCTTTACAAAGGTTGTCTGAATCTTTGATACACTACTCTTTTGTTCTGCTCCCATTTCCCTCACCGCCTTACTCATTTCGTTTTTTCCATCTATCTATAAACTTAGTAATATAATTCCTGATTCTCTGAAAATTTCCTGCCGTTTTATTATATAACTTCTCGACGGATTTTTTAATACTTTTCGGCAAAAGTTTCCAAAAAAGCAACAGGATTTTTTGCATCGGAACGACAATAATTTTGACTATTAATAATAAAACCTTACCAATAAATTTTACAAGGGTGAAAAGGCCCCTGCCAATCGCAATGATAATGATGATAATAAACTGAACAAGCCCAACAATTGGTTTATAGATCAATAGCTGGAAGGTCTTTTTCAAGAAGCGGCTGATCGCAATCACAGATTTTATCACAAATTCGAGCAAGCGAAGATAGATCCCTTTAAACAGACTCTGGTAAGCAGCAAATCCACAAATAAGAGCGAGGAAGATATAAAATCTAAGCTCGCCATTATTGACTAAAAATAGGGTATAGAAAATAATCACTGCTTGGATAATCCAAAAGAGTAAATCATTAAAAAAGACTATCCATTGCTTTCGTTTCGGCCGTTTTAAAAACCGTTGATAAGTATCGAACATGGCACCAAACAAGGTGCCCATTCCAATCATCGAAAGCAGGGTGAAAAATTGAGTCGAGAGGCTCATCGGAATAACTTACTAAAGAATCCTTTAGCTTTCTCCCCGTGCTGCTCATCAAGATAAACTAGATCAAAAATCTTCCCCTTGATCGAAACAAGCCCCTTTTCTACATCTAAGTTTTTCATTTGCAGGTTCTGCCCTTTGATAGCTAAAAACCCCATGGTGGTCTCGAGTAAAAACTCCTCATTATCAAAACTTTCAACTTGTTTAACCCCTGTAATATCAAGCAACCTTCTGCCCCTCATGATGACATCATGTTCTGGAACGGTGCTCTTTGATGGATTATTCTCATAAAATTGGCTCATTAACATCCCTCACAATCTTTGTACAACCTTTTTGATACATATTTATGTGAGGGATGGAAAAATTAGAACCCGGTTACTAAAACGGCGATTCGGTGGAGCCAATTCTTTCTTCATTGATGATAGTATACATTTCTGCCGCATCTTCCTTGCGTGTGGTATCTTGAATTCGGTCAATCCTCGCTGTTACCTTTCTCTGGCCTAAACGAATGGTTAATTCATCGCCGACTTTTACCGTTGAGCTGGCCTTAGCCTCTTTCCCATTAATTTCAATTCGTCCCTGATCCGATACTTCTTTTGCTAAGGTCCTTCTTTTAATTAAACGAGATACTTTTAAAAATTTATCAAGACGCATGTAGTTGTCCTCCTCTTTTATAATCCCTTAACTTTTGCCTCATCCCAATATTGGTCAAGTTGTTCAAGTGTATGTTCCTCAAATGTCCTGCTGCTTTCCTTTACCCTTTCCTCGACAAACTGAAACCGGCGTGTAAACTTCTCATTGGTTTCAAACAAAGCTTCTTCCGGATGAATCTTTAAGAATCTGGCGACATTTACAAACGCAAATAATAAATCACCGAATTCCCCTTTCGCACGTTTCATCCCTTCTTCTGTTCCATCAAGTTCCTGCACAAATTCTTCGAGTTCTTCTTTCACTTTCTCCAAAGCAGGGGTAATTTCCTGCCAATCAAAGCCAACCTTGGCTGCTTTCTTTTGCAGTTCATAGGCTCTTAACAGATTGGGTAAGGCCATCGACACCCCCTCAAGTAAAGAGTTGGGCGCTTCTTCCCCCTTTTCCTGTCTCTTAATCTCCTGCCAATTTCGAACGACTTCATCCGCATTCTCTGCCTCAACATTTCCGAACACATGGGGATGGCGTCGAATCATTTTTGCTGATAATCCCTCAATAATGTCATCTATCGAAAAATAACCATCATCCTCACCAATTTGTGCATGGAGCATGACCTGCAGCAGTACATCGCCAAGTTCCTCAATTAAATGATCAATATCTCCACTATTTATTGCATCAATCACTTCAAAGGTTTCTTCAATTAAGTATTTCTTTAAGGATTCATGTGTTTGCTCCCGGTCCCATGGACAGCCCGTCGGACTCCTGAGTTCGGCAATAATTTCCCTGAGTTTTGAAAAATTCTTCAAAAGAATTTGTTCTTCTTTAACTGGAGGGATATAAACGGAGGTTAAATTGTTGATTGATACATTTCGATCCAACTCATACAAAGGTACTTTCTCGATAATCTCAGCGCTGCTTCCTGCTGCCGTTACAATATACACCAAATAATCATCAGGTAATTTTTCCATCAACGTTAGTTTCACGTTCGAAGCAACAAATTGATCGTAAACTTGGCCAATGATCATATGTTGTTGAATCTGCAGCTGCTCTTTGGACAGTGATGTCCCATCAAGCAATTGGAATCCTTCAATGGGGTCAATTTTTAACGACGTAAATAAGGCGTCAATAAAACTTTGACCGCCGCCAATTGTAATCTCAATCTCTCGCTTTGGACCATACTCTAAAAGGAGCTGTACGGTCTGCTCCGCCACTAGCGGGTGTCCGGGAACCGCATAAACCACCGCCTCGCGGCCGGCCTTATCTAATAGTGTCTGAGCAATTTCTTCATACACATCCTCAAATTGATCATGCTTTTCATAAATCGCATCAAACGAAAGATAAGTAAATCCTTCATTCTCTAACTCAGCGACGACAGGGTGCTCCTTCGTCCGTAAAAACACCTCTCCTGCGTTCATTAATTTCTTATACACTCCAACGGGAAGCTGCGCTAAATCCCCTGCACCTAAACCAAGAATCTCAATCTTTTTCACCATTTATTCCTATCCTTTCGTGCCATTAATTTTATTAATTTACTTCCAAATGGAAATAATGATAGTTCTTCTTCAAGAAACACTCTCCCCCTAATCATCACCAATAAGAAGAGGAATCCACCTAATATAGCGGAACTTAGCGATTGGAAGACGGACTCGATTCGTCCAACATCATCTGTGCCCCATAAATATAAATAAACTTTTAAAAAGGCAACCATAGTTGCTGTCGCCATGACCACCGTCCACGAAAAGCGCAGAGAAAATAGCGATATCCTGGTGATCTTTTTAAATTGAACGAATAACAGAACTGTGACGAGAAATAGTGAAAGCAGTGAAGAAATGGCTGCCCCCATTGTTCCATATAAGGGAACGAACACACCATTTAGTATATATTTTACCGGAAAGGCAAGGGCTGCCGCGATGGCAGGAAAAAGCATGACACCAAGCCCTTGCATAATGGCAATAATCGTTGATGTAATCGATGTAAATAGAATCATAAAGCCAAGCACACCAATGACCTCAGATCCTGCGTTATTTTCAAACAGCATCGTATTGGTTGGTTCAATAATTGCCCATAGTCCTGCCGATGCCCCGACACCAATAATCACACTTACCTTAAGAGCTACTTGAATTTTGTGTTGCAAAAATTCCGGTTTGGCTGATAAACGCTCTCTTGTAATTAAAGGAACCAGTGTTAATGACATCGAGGTCGCAGCAATGGTACCTAATTGAATAAGCGGCTGCCCCCGATCAAATATCCCCTTAAGGCCCTTGGCCATGTCTTTTTCCACACCACTTGAGACAAGCAGGGAGAAGAGACTTAACGAATCCCCTAACTGGATAAAAATCATCAGCATCCCGCTGATACAAATCGTTAGACCTTGGAAGATCAGTGCCTTCAGGATCTTTTTGGCCTCGCCAGTATAGTTTTGAAACATACCTGGACTGGGTGCTATTACCTTCCATTCTTTACGAATCCACAAAAACATAAACAAGATGATTCCTGAGACCATACTGCCTGTAATCGAGCCAAACATGGCCCCTCCGCCAACAAGATACTGTGAATAGCCCTTTTCCATAAAAAGATATGCTAGAAAGAGGATGGTTACCACCCTGGTTGATTGTTCGCCCACCTGGGATAAGGCGGTAGGAACCATGTTGCCGCTGCCTTGGTAATACCCGCGTAGGATTGATATCAGTGGAAACATCAAAAACACAATCGAGACAACCCGTAAAAGAATCGCTAGATGCGGGTCATTCATCCAAACCGCGATGCTGCCTGCCCCAAAATAAAGAACCAAGAAACAAAGAAAACCAAATAATTGCAAATAAATAAAGGAGAAAAATAACAAGAGACGAGATTTGATATCGTCACCTTTTAGTTTCTGCTCCGCATACAGCTTAGAAATAACCACCGGAAAGCCCGTCGTCGACAGGACGATGGCCATTCCATAAAACGGGTACACCTGTTGGTATATGTAAAAACCGATATCACCGACAATATTTTGAAAAGGAATTCGGTAAAAGGCACTTAAAATTTTTGTAACCAGTGCCGCCAGCATTAAAATAAAAGCCCCCCTAAACAGAGCCCTAGACTGATTCACAGACTTCATTCATTCACCTACCAAAAAGAAAAGCGCAAGCGCCCGTTTAGCGGCGTATGGACTGGAGCACTTTGACTGAGATAAAGGAAACACGAAGAGCGTAGTGATTCGATGTTGACTTATCGACAGGAAAAGGGCGAAGTACACTAGCCGCTGGGCGCTGGAGCTAGACATTAAAATACAAACTCGAAGGTTATTATATCATGGAGAGGGTCTATTTTAACTAATAAAAGGCAATGGAAGTTCATTGGTGATATTGGCACCCTGTTGATTGGAGCGGAAGGCACGAAGACTCCTGCGGGAGTACGGGGCAGGGGAGACCCCACAGGTGCTGAAAGCGCCGAGGAGAAGAAATGCGGAAGCGCCTTGTTCAGCCCCGACAAGCGCTGGAGGGCCTGACGTTGAAGTCGTTCTTTGACTTCAGCGGCAGGACCGAAGCGACCTCGAGGGGCTAGGCGCTGGAGCTGGACAGGCTCCCCGCAACGCCCGCGGAAAGCGAAGTGCCTGGAGCGGAAATCAACAGGCCCAATTAACAGAGCCAAACAAAAAAGACAGCTGTCGCTGCCTTTTTTATGATTCCATTTGTCGAGCAAGGAACCCAGCTGCAGTTTCTACCGCCTTTTGTTCCACCTCGCCAAGAGTTCCTTCTTTAGAAAAAATAATGACTGCTCCGATCGGGTCACCATTTGCAATAATAGGTCCAATCGTATAGGAAGTTACCGCTTCCTCATTACCATCCACTAAGGCAATATCGCCCTTTTGAGTATTCAAGATTGAATTTCGCTCTTCCATGGACTTTTCAATGACATCACTAATATTTTTATTTAAGTATTCCTTCTTAGAACCGCCGGCCATTGCGATAACAGAGTCTCTATCACAAATTAATACAGGGTTTCCAAGGCTATCAAAAAGCGCTTCAGCATATTCTTTGGCAAAATCACCTAATTCACTAATAGGTGAATATTTTTTCAAGATGACTTCTCCGTCTCGATCCACAAAGATCTCTAACGGATCCCCTTCGCGTATACGCAAAGTTCTGCGTATTTCTTTGGGAATGACAACACGACCCAAATCATCGATTCGACGAACTATTCCAGTTGCTTTCATCCAATGTTGCCTCACTTTCATCTGATGATTATTCAACTTGGTAATGATCCTTGAGAGGTAAGAAATAGACTAGCTTTTCCAAATTAGATAATTCGGCCGCTTCCGCCTTTCTTGCCAATCATCACCAACTTTGAACTTAGTATCTTTCATCTGGAAAGTTATATACATAAACGTAATTTTTTTTCAAATATCTTAGAATTATCCCAAATTGGATAATGCTTCATTTCTTTGGAATGATTCGATCAAACGGATTAACTTGGTTAGAGTAACTCTGTGTTAGCCAATTCCTCTTAATTCACGGGATTTTCATGAACCTTTTTGGCCTTGGATACACCCTTAACCATTTCAAAGGTAATATTCAACCATTCTGAAACAGAATAATCCTTGATTTTAATAACAATTTTCAGTCGAGGACCTTCCATTCCTGGAGAAACATTTCTGCCAAACTGACTGCCAATTTGGAAAATCTTACTTCCATCAATGGTGTTGGTCACCTCTTCATTTATTAAAATGGTTACTTCTTGTTTCGACTGTTTAATTTGGTCCACGCCATTTAATAGAGCATAAACTTTCATTTCAGCAATCTGAAATAAAGAGGCAACCTCTTCCGGATACTCCCCAAAACGGTCGAGCATTTCTGATTCAAGTTCCTCAATATCATCGAGGGACTCAGCACCCCTGAACCGTTTATACATCTCTATCTTTTGATGCCCATCCTTAATATATGTATCAGGAATATAAGCATCAATTTCAAGGTCAATTTCGACTGATTTCTTTACAGCTGTTCCAGGTACGCCGATGCTTACCTTTCGCTCTTCAATCGCCTCTTTTAGCATCTGGGAATAAAGGTCAAAACCAACAGAGTCAATAAATCCATGCTGTTGGGCACCTAATAAATTACCCGCTCCCCTGATCGATAAATCACGCATGGCAATTTTAAAACCAGAACCTAACTCGGTAAATTCCTTAATAGCTTGAAGACGCTTTTCTGCGACCTCCGTTAAAACTTTATCTTTTCGATAAGTGAAATAGGCATAGGCGACACGATTTGAACGACCGACGCGGCCGCGGAGCTGATAAAGCTGAGACAGACCCATTCGATCCGCATCATAAACGATTAAGGTATTTACATTCGGTATGTCCACACCGGTTTCAATGATGGTGGTACTAACAAGAACATCATATTCACCCGCTAAAAAGCCGATCATCACCGTTTCTAATTCATTTTCTGTCATCTGACCATGAGCACATACCACGCGTGCATCCGGCACAAGCATTGATATTTCTTCCGCTTTTCGCTCAATATCTTCCACCCTGTTATATAAATAATAAACTTGTCCGTCTCGGGCTAGTTCCCTTTCGATCGCTTCCCGCACCAATGCACCATTATATTCCATTACATACGTTTGGACAGGGAATCGGTTTTCAGGCGGCGTCTCGATGACCGATAAATCTCTGACACCAAGCATAGACATATGCAGCGTTCGAGGGATTGGCGTTGCCGTCAAGGTTAAGACATCAACATTTGTTTTTAGTTTCTTGATCTTTTCCTTATGAGTCACTCCAAAACGCTGCTCTTCATCAATAATCAACAGGCCTAAATCCCGGTAAACAATATCTTTGGAAAGCAGGCGGTGTGTTCCTACGACAATATCAATCGTCCCTGCCTTTAATCCTTTAATTGTTTCTGTTTGTTGTTTCTTCGAACGGAAGCGGTTTAACAGGCCAATATTAATGGGATAATCCTGAAACCTTTCCCGTAATGTTTCATGATGCTGCTGGGCCAAGATGGTAGTTGGAACCAGAAAAGCTACCTGCTTGCCGTCAGCGATGGCCTTGAAGGCGGCACGAATGGCTACCTCTGTTTTTCCATAGCCAACATCTCCGCAAAGAAGGCGATCCATCGGACGCGGCCTTTCCATGTCTTTTTTAATCTCATGAATAGAGCGCAATTGATCATCAGTTTCTTGGTAAGCAAAAGACGTTTCAAAATCTTTCTGCAAATCTCCATCAGGTGAATAGGCATAGCCAACCGCCGCTTCCCGCTCTGCATATAATTTAATTAGATCATCAGCAATATCTTGAACAGAAGATTGAACCTTCTTCTTAACCTTTTTCCAATCCGTTCCGCCCAACTTATAGATCTTTGGCTCTTTGCCTTCCGAACCAACATACTTCATGACCAGGTCAATCTGTTCGACAGGGACATATAGTTTGTCTGTCCCTTGATAACGGATATGGAGATAATCCTTATGAATTCCGTTAATGACAAGCGTTTCAATCCCTAGATATTTACCGATTCCATGATTGACGTGAACTACAAGATCACCGATTTTTAGCTCAGAGTAACTTTTAATTCTTTCAGCATTTGATAGTTTTTGGCGATTAGTAGATTTTTTGACACGTTTATTAAATAGTTCTTCCTCAGTAATCACCGCTATTTTCTGAATGGACAGTTCAAAACCTGTTTGCAGATTCCCATGCATAATTTGAACTTTACCAGGCATCAGCTGTTGTCCGCTTTTGATTACACTCGCACTGATCTCATAATCCTCGAGGACACGCTCTAGCTTTTTAACCCGTTCTTCATCAGGTCCTAAAAATAAAATAGAATAATTGCTTTTTTTCCAACGGTCCACCTCTGCTTTTAACAAATGCATCTGACCGTGGAAGTTTTGCATTTGCTTGCAGGATATATTAATAATATTTTGCGGGCTGGTATTTGCCACATGCCGCAAAAATAAGGACATATAAACGATTGGCCATTCCTTTTTTTGCAAAAGTACAGTTAGGTCATGGGAAATATGTAAATCATGGATAATCTGACCAGTGCCAAGTAAACTTGTATACCATTCTGCCTCTTCTTTTACTAATGAATCATTCATTTCTTGAACTCGGCTTATTTCATCAACAAATACAAGTCCATTTCTTGGCAGGTAGTCTAGTAGACTACTAGCACGGTCGTACGCTAGTGATAGGTATTTAAAGACTTGGTCAGGCTTCTGTCCATTTTTTAATTGCTCTAATTCAAAACTGATATTCTGTGACAGTTGCATTTTGGCCTTATCATCCTTCAGCTTTCGAAGGCTATTCCCTAACCCTGCTTCAAGCTTCTCAACAATTTGGCTATAATTCTCTGCTTCCAGTAATACCTCTGTTGCCGGTCCAATCTGAATCTCTGAAACCTTTTCCTTCGAACGTTGGTCTTCTAAAGAGAAGGAACGAATCGAGTCGATTTCTGTATCAAATAATTCAATTCGGAGCGGATTGGCCTCTGTTAGCGGATAAATATCAATAATCCCGCCTCTTACACTAAATTCCCCTGGTGTTGTTACCATTTCTGCTCGAACATACCCCATTTTGATAAATGTGTTTAAGGTTTGGTCGATATTTATATCTTCTCCTAATTTTAATGAGAGCTGGTATTTCTCCCAGATTGACTTAGGGGGGACAATTTTCTTTAACCCTGCAACGGGGACAATTAGTATTCCTTTTTTATGTTTACTCCAGTAATTCAAGGCTTCTATTCTTTGTGCCTTTAATTCAGGACTGGCAATGCTCATTTCAGCAGCAATTAACTCATTCGCAGGAAAAAGGAAAACTTCCTTCTCGCTTAATAGATTGACAATATCATCATAAAGTTTTTGTGCTTGTAGTAGATTATGTGTGACGAGCATGATCGGCCTTTGCATTTGTTCGTAAATAGATGCGGCTAACACGGTTCTAGACGATCCTGATAACCCAGCAATCAGCTGTTCCTTTAGGCCCTCTTCCACTCCGGCAATCACGGAATGGACATCTTCCTGCTTGAGGAATAACGATGTTAAAGCATTCAAGGTTTCTCCTCCCTTCTTCTTCCATCAAAAATCATATGATTTTTCATTCTTATATTAGTAAATTATAAATAGAAAAACGCTTTGGACGAAGCTCCAAAGCTGGTTAATGAATAAGGAAATCGTATTGGTGGTAATCTGGTGTTCGTTCTAAAGCTTCTTGACAGTCTTCACAAATGGCTGTGATGTGAATATCGCCAGATGAGTCATACGCAACCATTTCCAGTCTTTCTTGATCAGATAATTTATGAAGACCGAGTGCTTCGCTGTGTATGGATGCTTTTTCAATCGACCCAAGGTTCGTACCACAATGACGACAATGGTAATGGATGGCCACGCCTGTCCCTCCCTAATCTAGGATTCCTTCATAGTATGAACCTTTTGGGAGGAACTTATTCAATTAGAAACCGCTATCATCACGACCCATCGTATCTTTTTATTGCTTTTATTGTATGAAACAAATAGTTAATTCATGAATCATCACGACTGATTAAATTCATTCATGACCTGCAAGAAAGGCTTTTCAAGCCACGCTGAGCAAGCTTCTGCACTTTTTTTGACAGCCTCTTCCATTGGCCCCTTTTCTTCTGGGCGAAAACGGCCAAGGACATAGTCAGGGACGCTCATTCCTGCTTGAGGGCGATCAATCCCAATTCTAATTCGATTAAACACCTGTGTACCAAGATGAGCAACGGTTGACTTAATTCCATTATGTCCGCCCGGGCTCCCTTTTTGCCTTAGTCTAATCTTTCCTATAGGCAAGTCAAGATCATCATAGATTACAAGGAGATCTTCTTCAGCAACTTCATAATAATCCATGACAGCTCTGATTGATTCCCCGGAAAGATTCATATAGGTTAGCGGCTTTAACAAAATGACCTTTTCGCCATTATAAAAGCCCATTCCATACAATCCTTTAAATTTTGACTGGTTAAGTGGAATTGAAAAAGTACTTGATAGGGCATCAATGACTTCGAATCCAATATTATGTCTTGTATGTTCGTATTGTTTTCCAGGGTTACCTAAACCAACTATTAATTTCATTCTGGGTCCCACCAATCCGTTTTAGCCAACCTTTTAATAATTTTTTGAAACATCTTTATTCTCCCATGAGAGTGTAATGAGGTAAAAGACGTAACCTTGTAAAGATTACGCCTTGTTGCTACTCTTTAATTTAACAGTGAACAGTGAATATTGTCTAGCCTAAGATGCAGGTCTTTTTATTCTGGAGTGGTCTCTCGGCCTTCTTCATTATCAGGATGTCCGCCATCCTGCTGTTCTCCTGCATTAATTTCTTCTTCTTGTTGCGGAGGAAGAATGGAAGCGATCACTTCATCATTTTCATGGTTAATTTGGAAAGTAGATCCTTGATTGAGAATGTCTGCAACGGTTAGCGTTTCGCCGACCTGCAGATTCGTCACATCGACCTCAATTTGTTGTGGGATATTATCCGGTGTCGACGTAATCGATAATTGATGGAGCGGTTGCTGTAAGACACCGCCATCTTTTACACCTGCTGCATCACCAGCTAAAACAAGTCTTACATCTACATTAATCTTCGAGGATTTATCGACTGCTAAGAAATCCACATGAATGATTTCTCTTTTAATCATATTCTCTTGATAATCGGTTAAGATTACATCTTGCTTGCTCCCATCAACATCTAAGGAGATGACTCCATTTCTGCCCACTTGACGAATTGTTTTTGTTAAGTCCGCCGCACTAACATACACTGGCTTACTATCAACTTTTGACCCATAAATGATGGCTGGTATATTTCCACCCGTTCTAATTTGTTTTAGTGCTGAGTGGCGCAATTCCTTCCGTTCCTTTGCTTGTAAAACTGTACTCATGATTAACACCCTCCTATTTTATCAAAAACCGTCTATATAAAAATGCCCCAAAACAGGGAGGTCTAAACATTTAAATTTGATCGTCTATCCAAAACAGGAGAATGCCGATAACAGAAATAGGATCCAGCCTTACTGGCCAGATCCTTAAACTTTTATCAATCAAACAACGTACTTACAGATTGCTCTTCGTGAACCCGAATAATTGCTTCACCAAGAAGCGGGGCAACGGATAGGTTAATAATTTTATCAATCTTTTTCTCTTCTGGAAGTGAAATCGAATTAGTAATAACTAATTCTTTGATTTTCGAATTTTGAATCCGTTCAATTGCAGGTCCAGAGAGTACAGGATGGGTACAGCAGGCATATACTTCAGATGCCCCGTTTTCGATTAAGGCATTTGCAGCTAATGTGATTGTACCAGCTGTATCAATGATATCATCAATTAAAATGGCTATTTTACCTTCGATATTACCAACAATATTCATTACTTCTGCTACATTTGGTCTTGGACGACGTTTATCAATAATCGCAATTGGAGCTTTTAAACGTTCAGCCAACTTTCGAGCTCTTGTCACGCCGCCATGGTCTGGAGAAACAATGACAATCTCCCCGTCGAATTCTCTCGCTTTAAAATAATCTGATAAGATCGGTACACCCATTAAATGATCGGTAGGAATATCAAAGAATCCTTGAATTTGTGGTGCATGCAGATCAAGACAAATCACACGGGTTGCTCCCGCTGTTTCAAGCAGAGTGGCCACTAATTTAGCTGTAATTGGCTCACGGGCACGGGCCTTACGATCCTGACGTGCATAACCATAATAAGGCATAACAATATTAATGGTCTTAGCCGAAGCTCTCTTTAACGCATCAATCATGATCAATAATTCCATGATATTTTCATTCACTGGCTGGCTAGTAGACTGGATGACATAAACATCACCGCCACGGATGCTTTCCTCGATATTAATTTGAATTTCTCCATCACTAAATCTTGTAACCGAACATTTACCTAATTCAACACCGATGAATTTCGCAATTTCTCTTGCAAGCGGGAGATTTGAATTTAAACTAAACACCTTAAGATTTGGGTCTAAATATTGATTCGACATGATAGCCTCCTAAAATCATTCACTTATTTCTTTAGATTCAGCTTTTGGACGTAATTTTCCTTATTTACTTGCTGTGCCCGGGCAATTGATAAGGCATCACCTGGTACATCTTTTGTAATCGTCGAACCGGCCGCCACATACGCACCCTTGCCAACGGTAACCGGGGCAACTAGATTTGAATTGCAGCCAATAAAGACTCCATCTTCAATCTTGGTTAAAAATTTATTTTTACCATCGTAATTAACCGTGATTGAGCCGCAGCCGATATTCACATCTGCACCTACCTCTGCGTCACCAATATAACTTAGATGGGAGGCTTTGCTTCCTTTTCCAAAGACGGCTTTTTTAATTTCAACGAAGTTGCCTATTTTCACTTCATCCTTAATAGTTGAGTCTGGGCGAATATGAGCAAATGGCCCAATATTAACGTGAGCACCGATAGAACTATTATGTGCAACGGATTGACGGACAACCGTTTCCGCACCAATTTCACACGAATCAATTTCCGAGTTTGGCCCAATCTGACAATCTGAGGCAATCACGGTTTTGCCTTTGATCATTGTTCCTGGATAGATCACCGTGTCCTGTCCGATTTCGACATCCGTTTCTATATAGGTGTTAGCAGGGTCAATGATGGTTACCCCGTTTCTCATATGAGCCGTATTCGTGCGAGCGCGCATAATTCGCTCTGCTTCTGCAAGAGCGACACGATCATTCACACCTAGTGTTTCTTCAAAATCATCTGTTTGGAAAGCTGTGACCACTTCCCCTTGCTTCTTTAAAATTTCAATGACATCGGGTAAATAATATTCACCTTGTACATTTTCATTCGAAACATTCTTCAATGCTTCAAATAAGGCTGTATTATCAAAACAATATGTCCCTGTATTGATTTCATTTATTTTTCTCTCGTCTTCAGAGGCATCTTTGTGTTCAACGATTTTTTCTACCAATCCGTCTGCATTCCGAATGATTCGGCCGTATCCAGTCGGATCTCCAATTTTTGCTGTAAGAATCGTCGCTTTAGCCCCTAATTCCTCATGATGTTTAAATAAAGCTTCCATTGTTTCGGCTCTGATTAAGGGGGTATCACCGCAAACAACAATTGTTACTCCAGCTTTGCCTTCAAGGATGCTCTGTGCTTGGCTTACCGCATGGGCGGTTCCTAACTGCTGATCCTGTAGAGCATATTGACTGCTGTCACCCAATTGGGCTTGAACCATTTCTGCCCCATGACCAATAATTGTGACAATTTCTTGTATATTAAGCTTCATTACTTGGTCAACCACGTGCTGTACCATTGGTTTCCCGCATACTGGGTGTAATACTTTATATAGCTTAGATTTCATCCGCGTTCCTTGTCCCGCGGCTAAAATTACGGCATAACGATTAGACATGGACAGTCCTCCAATTAACCTTTTTATCCATTAAAAATATTAACGTAATTGTGCGCTCTTTTCAAGGTATGTGAGGGAAGTGTCTATTTTTGTAATAATGAGTTAATTTATAATGGAGTGTCAAATAGGAGGCTGTTGAGAGGAGTATTTATGACTTTCATATGATGGTCTGTCCTTTGCACAGTAAAAAGAGCCTTCATAGAAGAAAGGCCCTAGTTGTAAAAATCCTTAGGAAGCTCCGGCTTCTTCAAATTCTACTTCCAATTCACCTAAACGGTGGTACTCAGCCAAAACAGCTTCTTGGATCTTACCGCGTGTACCTGAATTGATTGGATGCGCAATGTCACGAAATTCTCCATCAGGAGTACGTTTGCTTGGCATAGCTACAAATAAACCGTTGTTACCATCGATAACACGAATGTCATGAACGACAAACTCATTGTCCAAAGTGATGGATGCAATCGCTCTCATTCTCCCATCAGTGCTAACTCGGCGTAATCTTACGTCAGTTACTTCCATGTGCTCACACCCTTTTCTAATAGATAAAAAGCTAAGTAAATAAATTCAACAATTTTTTCAAAAATCCTTCTTTATTTTCAAAATATTTTTGAAAAATTGAGGCAAATTCGTGAACACTATGGAATGGAAAATCTAATTTCCTATTTAACGAGTGCGACTACTTCGATTTCCACTAATACATCTTTTGGCAAACGAGCAACCTCTACACATGAACGAGCAGGTTTATGTGTGGAGAAGTATTCACCATAGACCTCATTTAATGCTGCGAAATCATCCATATTTTTAATAAATACGGTGGTCTTTACCACTGTTTCAAATGATGCACCGGCAGCAGTTAATACCGCCTGCAAATTTTGGAATACTTGGTGCGCTTGTTCTTTAATATCGCCTGTTATTAAAGTTCCTTCCGCTGTTAATGGGATTTGTCCAGAACTGTAGAACAGATTATTAACAATAATTCCTTGTGAATATGGGCCGATTGCAGCCGGTGCTTGATTTGTTTGAACTACTTTCATATGTATTCCCTCCATCTATTTTTTAAAATAATTGCCAGCTTGAACATTAATCTTCTTTTCTTTCAAATCCACATTAGATAATTGCACGAGTGAAGTATATTCATCGACGAGCCGCTCTTGTATTCTTTCTGCCTCTACTAAAACAGCGATTCCCGCCAGATGACCATTGAATTCCTCAAGCAGACTGATCATTCCCATAACCGTTCCGCCGGCCTTCATGAAATCATCGACTACAAGGACGCGGGAACCTTCTTTCATACTTCGTTTTGAAAGGAGCATGGTTTGAATTCTTTTTGTTGAACCAGAAACATAATTAATGCTTACAGTTGGTCCCTCTGTCACTTTACTATCCCTTCTAACAATCACAACAGGAACATTTAACTGACTTGCTACTGCGTATGCAAGTGGAATTCCTTTTGTGGCAACGGTCATGACCACATCAATTTTTGCATCGGTATAGGCAGAGGCAATAATTCGTCCTGCCTTTTGGACCACCTGCGGATCGCCCAAAATATCCGTTAAGTATAAATATCCTCCAGGCAGGAGCCTGTCAGGATTAGCAATTAAATCACATAATTCATTGATAAACGGCGCTGCTTCTTCATGGCTTACTTTTACAAAGAATTTAACCCCGCCAGATGCCCCTGGCACGGTTTGGATCGTCCCAATTCCTCTATTTTCGAACGTCTCTTTGATGATTGCTAAATCTTCACTTATCGAAGATTTCGCAGACGCATAACGTTCAGCAAAAAAAGTGAGCGGAACTAATTGTCGAGGATGATCCAGTAAGTAATTTGTCATATCAATCAAGCGTTCACTGCGGCGAAATTTCATAACAATCCCCCAAAAACACGAATATTCTAACTTAAGGATACCATTTTCGTACGCCTTCAATCAAGTGAGTGTCGTTCTCCTAACATGCGAACGGCAAAGACTTGATCACAGAATCCTCTTAATCCGTTATAAATTCTGTGCATTCTTGAATCGTGTTGAACTATTCCAAACACCGTCGGCCCGCTCCCGCTCATTAAGACTGCATCCGCACCAAAACGTTTCATTTGTTCTTTAATTAGCGCAACTTCAGGATGGAGGTTTAAGGTCACCTCTTCTAAAACATTCCCCACGTTGACGCATACCTCTTGGTAATCATGTGCATTGATTGCTTCAATCATACCAGCGATATTAGGATGGACTGTTTCAGCAATATTCAGCCTGCGATATACTTCAGCTGTTGACACCCCTATAAAAGGCTTTGCCAGGATGACCCAGCATGTTGGCGGGGCAGGGATTTGTGTAATAATTTCTCCTCGCCCTTTTGCCAAGGCTGTCCCTCCATAGACACAAAAAGAAACATCCGACCCAATTTCGCTGCCCAGTTCGGCCAATTCATCCATAGATAATCCAAGATTCCAAAGTTTATTTAACCCTCTTAAAGTAGCCGCAGCATCACTGCTTCCCCCCGCAAGTCCTGCTGCAACCGGAATGGTTTTTTCAATCGAAATCTTCACACCCTGTTTGACATGAAATCGATCCTTTAAAAGCTGAGCAGCTTGAAAAGCTAAATTCCGCTGGTCATCCGGAACATAGCGATTGTGAGAAAGAATATGTATTTTATCATCATGTAATAACTCTAACTCTACCCGATCTGCCAAATCAATCGTGGTCATAATCATTTCCACCTCATGAAAGCCATCGGGGCGCTTGTGCAGAACATCTAATGCTAAATTTATTTTGGCCGGTGCTTTTACTAAAAGCTTCACTACGTCCACCTACTTCTATATTGTCCAGATCAGCGCTACGGGCGCTTCCACTTTTCTTTTTCCGAAAAATCCACATTTTGTCCTATTTTACCACAAAATGATAAAAGTAAGACGTGAGATATGCGAAAACCTCTCAAATTTCATAATTTATTATATGTTTTATATAAATAAGGTTAAATTTAGGAGAAAAAAGACCAAAGGAATATATTCCTCTGGTCTTGCTGCAGTAAGTGATTGAATATAATAATAAGCGGAACTCCTTTATTAAAAGTTAACCTCTTGGACTCCGATTGGCTAATTGTCCTTGTGCAAGTTCAACCGCACGTTTGACCATATTCCCCGCATCTTTGGCTTTGATGCCGCCCCATCCTTCTTTTTGAACAACATCATAAAATCCAAGTTCCTTTGCTAACTCTTCTTTAAAGTGACTGGACATGATTCCTCTTCTTCTGCCCATCTAAACAACCCCTTTCATACTACAGCATTCTTAGTATGGGAAAGATATTGGTATTTATGATGGATTGCCTAGATCGGCTCACTATTTCCAACAGCTTATTACTTCCGCTTAATAAATAGCAAAAAGCAGTAAACATTTGTTTACTGCTGTAGATTGCTTATATACTAATTTAAGGCTAAATGTCCTGATGCATCTTCGTAGAAAGTGATTTGAACTGTTTCTGTTAACACATCCGCATAGCTATAAGAAACACGTTCGAATGAGTTTTCATCCTGATCTAGTTCAATAACAAAAACAGATGGATAAGTTTCCGCTAAAACACCGGAACGTTCAATGGTTTTTCTACGTCCACCATTGGCTTTAAGCAGTAATCTTTTCCCTAAATTTGTGTCAAGAGCCTTTTTAATATCGGCTAAGGTTTTTGGCATTCGGTCCACCTCACTGTGTAAAGTATAACACACTGACATAGTTATGTCAAACAAAAACATAAATTATATCAGTCAAACAAAAAGATTGTCAATATGTTTTGTTCTACTTTTTCTTCTAAATTTCAACATTTTTATCTTGCCTTAAATCGCAGGGGATTATGTACCAGCCATTAAAATAAAAAAATAAGCCTTTTCGTTTTGGAAAGGCTTATTCATCTTCATCTTCTTCTTGGATTGGCCGATAAGGCATCCCTGTCCTTAACACTCCCTTTGTTTCGATCCCGCCAAGTCCCTTCTCCCCTGTTAAAGTGTTCCGTAATACATCCCATACATTGATCCGTTCCATGAATGGTGTAAAGCTAATTTTAGCAACAATATACACTGGGTCCAGAGCATGAATGTTAATCCTTTCTGGTGAACTAGCAAAATTGGCCCCAGCGTGAATCAATGATTCAAAATGTGATTGACATGCACCAGCAAAGATGACGAGCTGGTCCAAGTGAGGGATTCTTTTCCGTGCTTCCTTAACCGTTTGAACGAAATGCTTTGAGTGCCGGTAAGCGTTAATATCTGTCATCTTCCCTTTTACTTTTGAATATGCATCATGTCCAGTGATAACGAGTATGTCAGGACGATACGTGTCAATCAGGTCACCAATTCGATCAGGCATTTCCCTTTCATTACAGTGTAAGCCCATAACAGGGATACCCACTTTTTCATATACCGTCATACATTTCTTTAAATAGGATGGATCACCGTCTAGATGGAGAACCTTCCCTGGCATTTGAAAATAATTACTTGGTTTTACATAGCCGCCAGTTGCCGCGTATTCCTGCCGGTGCTTAATTAATTCCACATCTTGAGTAAACAGCCGAAATGACTGCTCCTCCAATGTCCGGTATTCATTCTTCAGCTTGGCTCTTTGATTATGGTCAATTACAACCAAATCCTCGTATGGAGCATCTGCTACGAGTCGAAAATCCTCTCCATATAGGACTGCAAACTTCTGGTCGTTCATTTTTCGGACATCAATTATTCGAAAGAGAATATCACAGTTATACGAGCGCCTGCCGACAATATCATTTATTTTTATATCCACTGTCGTCACTCCAATAAGACCAGCAAATAGGCCTAAATAAGGTTTCTCTCATAGGCTATGCAAATAACTTCCTCATTGTGAAAAAAAATAGACCCTTTGCGGGGGTCTATTGGAAAAACGGATATAATTCTTCGCTTAAGCGGCCAAATTCTTCTAAGGAAAGGGTCTCGCCTCTTCGAGTAGGATCAATCCCACTGGCACTCAGGGCTTGAAGGATTTCCTCCTTTTTTTGTTTCCCATCTGGCAGCTGACTTGTTAGATTATTGAGCAGGGTTTTCCGACGCTGAGCAAAACTTGCCCTTGTCACTTGGAAAAAGAACACTTCATCAGTCACTTTTACTGCTGGCTGTTCCCTCTTTGTCAAACGAATAACAGCTGAATCAACATTTGGCTGCGGGACAAACACTGTTTTCGGGACAATCATGACGGTCTCAGCCTCTGTGTAATACTGAACAGCGATGGAAAGAGATCCATAATCTTTCGTCCCAGGCTTTGCTGAAATACGGTCTGCCACCTCTTTTTGCAGCATACAAACAATCCCGCGGATCGGCAAATGCTCTTCAAGAAGTTTCATAATGATTGGCGTAGTTACATAATACGGTAAATTCGCAACAACCATGATATCGTTCGTTTCAGAAAATTCTTCAGCGATGACTTCGGCAACGTCTGCCTCTAGCACATCATTATGAATGACATTTACATTTGGATAGGGAGATAACGTGTCCTTTAGGATAGGTAATAACCGTTGATCGATTTCAAACGCAACGACTTTTTTACTCGTCCGGGCAAGCTGCTCAGTTAGCGCGCCAATACCTGGTCCGATTTCAATCGCACCAGAGTCTTCTGTTAAATCCGCAAAACTAACTATCTTTTTTAAAATATTTGTATCGATTAAAAAATTTTGACCGAGGCTCTTCTTAAATGAAAAACCATATTTATTTAGAATTTCTTTTGTCCTTACCGGGGTAGCAATATCTTTATTATTCATGTAGTTCCTCCTGACGTACAACCCTTAGTGCTTCTGAAAATTCTTGTTTACTGATTTGGAACATCATTAAGCGCTTATGGAGCTGTTTCCCATTTGTATATCCTATTTTTAAAAATTCACCCAGGATGATTCTTCTCTCTTTCGCTCCTTCGCCGCCAACAAGTCCAGCGGTAAGTAAGTCCTCTTGAGTGATTTCTTCTGTATACGTCTCACTCATAACCTGGGCGTCCTTTAGTGCCTCTTGGATTGCCTCTGGACTGGCATGTTCCACACCAAGGCTTTCACCTGCTTTTCCCATCGCCGCTTCCTTTGTTAAAAAAGCATGTTTACAACCAGGGACAGCTTCAGCAATGGTCTTCCTAATTTTTTCACCTGGAAAATCGGGATCGGTAAAGATAATTACGCCTCTTGTCTCTTGCGCACGCCGTACCTTTTCGATGGTCGTCCCATTTACAGCAGACCCATTTGTTTCAATTGTATCAGCATTTACTGCTCGTTTAATCGCTGTTGTATCATCCTTGCCCTCAACAACAATAATTTCTTTAATCTTCATTTTGTGAATGCAGGCCTCCGTAATAAAAATTAGAAAAGCGGAAGCGCCTTGATCAGGGGCGACAGGCATAAGACGAGCCGGCGAGAAGGTTGCTCTTTAACCTTCTTGACGGATTGACTTATGACCCCGAGCCCCTAGGCGCTGGAGCTAGACAGTTATCTAAGTTCAAACTTTCAAACTTAAATATTTTTTAAAAATTGAAAAAATCTTGAAACATTTTTGTAATGTCAATCGTCTATATTATTGAACGATTTCATATAATAAGTGTAACGAACAGATGAAATGATATGTATTCGTTGTTAGTATAAAGAAATTTATGAAAAAAGCAAAATGCAGAGGATAGGACCCTCTGCATAAAGGAAATTAATCTAATACTTTAATCTTTACTTTTTTCCGCCCCCAGCGGTATGCTTCACTTTTTGATGGCATGAATAAATCAATGATATATCCCTTAATAGCACCGCCTGTGTCACCCGCCACGGCGTAACCATAACCATCAACATATACCTTTGATCCGAGTGGAATGATTCTCGGGTCAACCGCGATTACCTTCATGTTCGGATTCGCCCGGAGATTAAGTCCTGTTGCTGTTCTTCCAGAACACCCATTGCAATACGCAGTATAGGCAGTTGCAGTCACATAAAACTCTTTTCCCGACTCATTAGCAGCACCACGGGAAACTTGTAATGATAAATCCTTCGTTCCGACAGCCACAACTTGATCTTGTTTCTCTGCAATCTTTTGCTCACTTAATAATTTTCTCGATACTTCTTTGCCATTTTCAAGCCAGACTTCATATTGTTTAGAAATGCGGCCTTTTTTACCTTTGGTGATGGTTTTCTCCTTGCCTTTTTCTAAACTTTCATCTTTTTTGGTTACCACAGCAAATTGAACAGGTTCTTCCACTACATCGGTGACTTTTTCTACCCGAATGACGTTAACAACACCATTCTTAGCAATGGTTTCTGTTAATGACGGTTCAACTCGGTCTAATTTGTTTAGCTTAATGCCCTGTTGTGATAAAAAGTCAGCGACCGTAGCCGAAGTGGCCCAAACTTGTTGCTTTTTACCGCCGTCAACATATGTAAGATGAAACGCCTTCTTTATTCCAACTTCCATCTTATCTTTAATTGCTGTTTGCGGACTAGGTGAGATTTCATCATGCTTGCTCAAAACAATTTTCTGCTCTTTTAGGAGTCCAGCTAATCTATCAGCTGTCGTCCAGATCGTTTTCTTCTCGTTGTCCTTGACAATGTGAACCTGTTTAGCTTGCTTCCATACGACCATTAGGTGGTCCTTCACCTTTGAATTCGCTTTTGGCTGCAAATAATCTTGTGAGCGGATGGATACATCCATTTCATCCAATAATTCATTGACTGTATCCGCATGTGTCTTTACGACCTTTTGCTGATTGTTAAGAGTGATGGCAACAGTTTTCTTTGACCCTTCATAAAAAAGAATTCCAAGAGATGTCAACAAAACTACGAAACTAGCAAAAGCAATGGTCAATGTCTTCCGGCTCAAAGACTTGGGAAACAGGTTTTTCATGTTTTTGAATACGATGAAAAACGCCTCCTTCTCTTAGAGAGATTAATGAACCATGCTGTCGGCTGTCTATCCTTGCATACTCTGCGAGGGTATTTTTAATTATGCACAAAGTTAGAATATTTGCAAAGAGAAACTTCTCGACACGGTTATCCTATGTAGAAAAGGAGACATGTAGAACTTTTAGTTTTCATTAAATTTTAAGACAAGCTTCCACTGCTTTCGACAAATTCCCCTATCATTTTATGGCGAATAATTTTTTAGCATTTCGTGTCGTTGCTTCTGCTACTTCTTCAAATGTCAACCCTTTTATTTCGGCAATTTGTTCAGCAACTAATTTTACATAACTAGGCTCATTTCTTTTCCCACGGTATGGATGAGGAGCTAAATACGGACAATCTGTTTCGATTAACAGCATCTCTAAAGGCACTTCAGCTGCTACTTCCTTCGGCTTTTTGGCATTTTTAAAGGTCACCGGTCCACCCAGTGAAATATAGAAGTTCATTTCCACACATTGTTTCGCCACTTCAGGACTGCCGCTAAAGCAGTGCATAATCCCGCCTACCTCTTCTGCTCCTTCCTCCTTTAAAATTCCCACGATATCGGCGGTTGCCTCCCGATTATGAATGACGATGGGCAGCTTCACCTTTTTAGCCAGCCTAATTTGTTTCCGAAAGACTTCCTTTTGGATATCCTTTGGTGATTTGTCCCAATGATAATCCAAGCCCATCTCACCAATGGCAACAACCTTTGGATGGGCGGTTAATTCCTCTATCCACACTAAGTCTTCTTCCGTCATGTCAATCGCATCAACTGGATGCCAGCCAATACAGGCATAAATAAACTCATAGGATTCGGCTAATTCCATAGCCCGTTTTATGGTTGGACGATCAAATCCGACAACCACCATATGTGTGACTCCCTCTCGGTTCGCCCTTCCAATCACTTCTTCTAGGTCTTCGTTGTACTGTGTATCATTTAAGTGTGCATGTGTGTCGAATAGCATAGTAAGTAAGAACCTCGTTTCCTTATTTTTCTCTAAATTGTGCACTTACGGCCATCTAATGTCAAAAAATCGAATAAAAAAAGGGAATGTCCCGATAAAATGTTTCACGTGGAACATCTAAAAGCGGAAGCGCCTTGCTCAGGGGCTTATAACCCCGAGCCCCTAGGCACTTGCATCTGGATATAACAAAAAGTAAAAGCGCCCTTATCAGGCGCCTTAACCTTAATTATTATTTTACTTTAGCACCATTTGCTAATGTCTGATCAACTGTTGCGAGGGAAAGTTGGCCATTTTTTGAGCCGGCTAAGATCATCCCCTGTGACAATTCGCCGCGCAGTTTGACTGGTTTTAGATTCGTAATACAAATCACCTTGCGGCCGACTAATTCTTCAGGCTTATAATATTGAGCAATTCCCGAAACAACCTGACGCTTTTCATAGCCTAAATCAAGTTGAAGTTTAAGGAGTTTATCTGCTTTTTTTATTGGCTCTGCTTGAATGACCTCCGCCACACGCAAATCTATTTTCATGAAATCATCAATCGCAATTTCAGCGATTTCTTCTGGTTGTTCTTCCGGCTTTTCTTCTTTCTTTTCTTCCTCTGCTGGCGCTGAGCCTTGCATTTTCGTCTTAATAAAGTCTACTTCTTCAGCAATTTCAAGCCTTGGGAAGATTGGCGCAGCCTTCTCGACCTTTGTTCCATTTGGTATCAAGCCAAAATCAGCAAGACTTTCCCATGCTTTTAGCGATTCCTCTTGAATACCCAACTGTGTAAAGATTGCATTCGGCGTACGGGTTAGAAAAGGCTGTAATAAAATTGCTATCCGTCGTAATGATTCAGCCAAATGGACCATTACACTAGCAAGATCCTCACGATTCGCCTCATCTTTCGCTAATGTCCATGGCTTTGTTTCATCAATAAATTTATTGGTTCGGCTGACTAACTGCCAAATCGCTGTTAACGCTACAGAGAATTCCATCTTCTCCATCGCTTCCTCATATTTTTGAACGGTTTCTTGATTCACTTGCAGCAGTGACGCATCAAATTCCCTAACAGAGCCAGTGTAATCAGGAATCACCCCGTTAAAATACTTCTCGATCATTGCAACGGTACGATTAAGCAGATTTCCTAAATCATTGGCTAAATCAAAGTTGATTCTTTCAACAAATCCTTCTGGTGTAAAGACGCCATCCGCTCCAAATGGAACTTCTCTTAATAAGTAATAACGAAGAGCATCGAGACCATAACGGTCAATGAGAGTAACAGGGTCAACCACATTCCCCTTTGATTTGGACATTTTTCCATCTTTCATTAACAACCAGCCGTGGGCAAAAACCTTCTTCGGAAGTGGAAGGTCTAAAGCCATGAGCATAATTGGCCAATAGATGGTATGGAAACGGACAATTTCCTTCCCAACAAGATGTACATCAGCTGGCCAATAGTTTTTGTATTTGGCATCATTTTCTGTCCCAAACCCCAGCGCTGTAATATAATTGGATAAAGCGTCAATCCAAACATAAATAACATGCTTTGGATTTCCCGGCACCTTAATTCCCCAATCAAACGTAGTCCTCGATACCGCTAAGTCTTCTAAACCTGGCTTGATAAAGTTATTAATCATCTCATTCTTACGAGATTCAGGCTGGATGAAATCAGGATTTTCCTCATAATATTGCAGGAGACGATCTACATATTTACTCATTCTAAAAAAGTAGGATTCTTCTTTCACTTTTTCAACTGGTCTTCCACAATCTGGACAATTCCCATCCACTAATTGCCGGTCAGTAAAAAAGGATTCACACGGTGTACAATACCAGCCTTCATACTGATCGAGATAAATATCGCCTTGTTCAAGGAGTCTTGCGAAGATTTTTTCGACAACCTGTTTATGCCTTTCCTGGGTTGTTCGTATAAAATCATCATAGGAAATATCAAGTTTATTCCATAACTCTTGAATACCATCAACAATATCATCAACATACTGCTGCGGAGTAATCCCCGACTCTTCTGCCTTTCGTTGAATTTTTTGTCCATGCTCATCCGTCCCAGTTAAGTACATAACATCATAGCCGCGCATCCGCTTATAACGTGCCATTGCATCACCTGCAACGGTAGTATAGGCATGCCCAATATGTAAATTTCCGCTAGGATAGTAAATTGGTGTTGTCAGGTAAAAAGTCTTTAATTTATTCTCCATTTGTATACCTCCAATAGTTGGCTAGCGCACAACCCTATTAAACCATTATTGCCTGTTTTTTCCCGTCTCTATCATCAAAATATACCTAAAAATCAACTTTTGTGCAAGGAGACACGCTGTCGTTCACTTCCGGTTTTATAAAATTATTACCGCTTACACCCATAATCGCTTTACTACCTTCGAAGTATTTGTAGTTCAATAGTATCAAAATATGCAGGAATTTGTCGAATAACATCAGGATGAACAAACGATTCCTCAAAGGCCAATTATACTATTTATTGGTATAATTTAGATAACTCCCAGATAAAACGTCGCCACATCAACACTTTTCTAGCCTAAAAAATACCAGTATTATTTTTCAAGATTTAGTAATTGACGGATATGGGAATATCTTGTATTATAAGGTTATGAAAATTTTGTCGAATATTGACGAATAAATAGATAGAGAAAAATATGTTCATAATATGAGAGGAGCTACAAAAATGAAATCTACAGGTATCGTTCGTAAAGTTGATGAGTTAGGCCGTGTGGTAATTCCAATCGAATTAAGACGTACTCTTGGTATCGCAGAAAAAGATGCTCTTGAAATTTATGTGGATGACGAGCGTATCATCTTAAAGAAATACAAGCCAAATATGACTTGCCAAGTAACAGGAGAAGTATCAGATGATAATCTATCTCTTGCTGGCGGTAAATTGATTCTAAGCCGCGAAGGTGCAGAACAATTAATTAAAGAAATCCAAAACAACTTTGAATTAGTAAAATAAGAACAGGCTCCAGCATATTTGCTGGAGCCTTTATACTTTTCATATGATAATTTAATTATTTGACATGATAGGCCTGATATACATCTCTCTTATTCATTTCACGGTCTTTTGCCGTTAACTTAATCGCTTCCTTCGAAGGTATATTTTTTTCAGAAATATAATGATTTACATGTTCTTCAAGCGTTAAGTTTTGCCACCAGCTTGGTGCTTCCTCCTGCTGCTGGTCTGTCCCTTCAACAATCAAACAAAACTCCCCGCGGATTTCATCCTGTTGAGTCCAAGCGATTACTTCATTGATTGTTCCTCGAATAAATTCCTCATACTTTTTCGTTAATTCCCTGCATATGGCCATATTCCGGTTTCCCAGTACATCTGCCATAATGGATAAGGTTTCTTTCAACCGATGCGGAGATTCATAGAAGATTAACGTTGCCGACTGCCACTTTAAAGCTTCTAATTCCAAACGCTTCTCCTTCTTATTTCGATTTAAAAATCCAAAAAAGTAAAAGGGCTGACACGGCAAACCTGAAGCAATTAATGAGGTTAATGCAGCGTTTGCACCTGGCAAAGGAACGACTGTTACCTTTTCCCGTGTAGCAGCTAGTACCAACTCATAACCAGGGTCAGAAATTGCAGGCATACCCGCATCACTTACAAGGGCTATTTTTAACCCTTCCTTTACCTTTTGAATCAATTTATCACCGCTTGTTTCTTTATTATGCTCATGATAACTGACCACAGGTGTTCCAATTTCAAAGTAATTACACAGTTTCTTTGTATTTCTTGTATCTTCAGCAGCAATTAGATCTGCCTCTTTTAATAATCGAATTGCTCGGAAACTCATATCTTCTAAATTTCCTATCGGGGTAGGAATTAAATATAAGATCCCCTTTGTTGCTTCATTTTCAAAGCTCTTTTGCTGCCACATCACAATCACCCTTTTCGCGACTTAAAAACTCATCTTTTTTCTTTCTTGTTAGCCGCTTAAAATTATATTCTGCCCGGAGCGCATCCCCTTTATTTTCAAAACATTGATAGTATGTAAGTTCGACTGGGCCACGGCCCCGTGTATACTTTGCGCCTTTTCCTTCATTATGCATCTTGATCCGCTTTTCCAGATTATTCGTATATCCACCATACAAACTACCGTCCTTACAGGTGAGCACATAAAAAAAATGTTCATTTTTCTCCATATAGAATCTCTTTTATTTCTGAAGTATATTCATTAGTTTCATTATAGACAAATAACGGTGGGAGAATTTTTAAATCTGGACTGCCATCCTTGATTGCCTCAATCAAAAGAGTATTTGCCTCTTTTCCTTTCTTCGGATAGACAAATTGAATCCGTTTTGGTTCAAGCCGGTATTCTCTCATCAGTGTAATGATATCCAATAGTCGTCCTGGCCGGTGGACAAAGGCGACCTTTCCGCCTTGTTTCACTAATTGACTCGAGGCTTTAACCGCGTCTTCTAATGTGCAAAGAATTTCATGGCGAGCAATGGCTAGATGTTCATTCGGGTTCATTTCTTCCTTAGAAGGCGTGGGAAAATAAGGTGGATTACATGTAACAACATCAAATTTTCCATATCCCAGTTGCTTAGGAATCTCCTTAATATCACCATGAATCATTTTCAGTTGGCTCTCCAGCTGATTATATTCAATACTTCGAACGGCCATATCGTACAATCGTTCCTGTATTTCGACACCGGTTATTTGCCCTTTCGTACGTGCACTTAAAAATAAAGGGATCACACCATTCCCACTGCATAGATCAATTAAGTTACCTTTCTGAATCGGAACATAGACAAATCGTGCAAGTAAAACAGCATCAAGGGAAAAGGCAAAAACGGATGGACTTTGAATAATCCGTAAGTTTTCTGCTAACAAATAATCTAACCGTTCATCTTCCTTTAAGTTAACCAAGGTTTCCATCCTCCAACAAAATGTATGAAAATAGAGGCTGATTATTTTCAGCCTCTTAAAGTTATTTCTTATTTAAAAAGGAAAGGCAGAATAAGCAATCGCCTTCTTTGCGTAAACTTCCAAAATGAAGGTTACAAATATGAAAACCTTCATGATATAGACGGGCAAGGTTATCATATCCTTCCCCTACATCAAATGGCTTTACACCAGAAGTCTCGGGCACAGAGGACCCTTTTTTATTCTCTGCTTCTTTCTTTTCCTCTTCGGTTGTTACATCTAAACGGCGTCTCAAATGTTCATTTTCTAGCTTTAAATAATGATTCTCTTCTAGTATCTCGGCTAAATGCTGCTTTAATTCTCCTAGCTTTTGGTAAAGATGGCCAATTTGTGTTTCCATATTACTTACTGATTCAAATATTTCTTTTTTATCCACGTCTTCCACCTCATTAATCTGTGGATTGTATAGAAAAGGCACCTTCTTTATTGATTTCCTCCAAGGTATACTCCAGAACACGTTCCTGTTCCTTTAGTTCCACCTGTAGTACCCGCTCTAATATATTTAATCCTACTACTTTTCCTTTACCTTGCGGTGTTTCAATGATTTCCCCTAAATCCGGCAGCAATGCTTTTGCAGATTCATATTCATCATTTTCATATTTTAAACAGCACATTAATCTGCCGCATAATCCGGATATTTTTGTAGGATTTAATGACAGGTTTTGGTCCTTTGCCATTTTGATCGAAACAGGATCGAAATCCCCTAAGAAGGTGGAACAGCATAACATTCTGCCACATGGACCAATACCGCCAAGCATTTTCGCTTCATCCCGAACACCAATCTGGCGTAATTCAATTCTCGTCCGGAAGATAGCTGCTAAATCCTTTACAAGCTCACGGAAATCAACTCTTCCATCAGCAGTAAAATAGAAAATCACTTTGTTTCGATCAAATGTATATTCAACATCAACTAGTTTCATATCCAGCTGATGCTCATTCACTTTTTCATTACAAACCTCATAAGCTTCTTTGGCGGCTTGCTTATTCTCTTCAACGATCATCTTATCCTTCGGGTCGGCAATTCTAACCACTTTTTTGAGTGGAAGGAC
Source organism: Neobacillus sp. KR4-4 (assembly GCF_042136325.1). Classification (NCBI taxonomy): domain Bacteria; kingdom Bacillati; phylum Bacillota; class Bacilli; order Caryophanales; family Bacillaceae; genus Neobacillus; species Neobacillus sp. KR4-4. The sequence goes on along the minus strand of NZ_JBHHJU010000036.1, from coordinate 4,406 downwards.
AACATCATGCTCCTCAACCTGTTTGCGAGCAATTACTGCTTTGCCATATTCCACTCCACGAACTGTCTCGACAATGACAAAGTCGTCTTTTTCAATGGAGAGTTCTCCTGGATCAAAATAATAGATTTTCCCCGCTTTTTTAAAGCGTACTCCTACAACATCATACAAATGAAGATCCCTCCTGCAATTTTAACACAAGCTGTTCCATCATCAGCTGAGGATTCATATTCCTCTCCAGCTTCCTCTTTGCATCAAGGATAGCTGACATTTGATCCGATATGCGCCGTCCAGATGTATGCAGGGCAAATTGTCGAAGCCGTTCACTTTCCTCTCGAAAAACAATTTGCTCCTGCCTATCTAATTGTATATATAGTAAATCCTTAAAAATAAGAAGTAAAAGGTCTAAACCACGATGTATCTGTTCTTTCTCTTTAAAGTGTGAGAACCAGTCAGCCTGAAGCGTTACCATTGCCTCTAGCGGATTTTTTTTCAACACCTCATATAATTTTACCACTATTTTTTGGGCTTGTGCAAACCATTCATCGACATTTAAATTTTGGGCTTCTTCTAAACTGTTGGTCAATTGTGCTAGCAATGGAGCCTTTTGCGGTTCTACGCCGTTTTCCACCAATTGTTTAATCATCACTTGTGGTGATAAGGGATGAAATGTAAGTATTTGGCATCTTGAAAGAATGGTTGGTAATATTTTTTGCGGCTGTTCTGTTAAGAGAAAGGCAACCGTCCCGGGATTTGGTTCCTCTAAGAATTTTAGTAAACTATTGGACGCACTAACACTCATTTTATCGGCATGGACAAGTAAATAAACCTTTTTCAGAGATTCTAATCCCTTTTTAGAAAACTCTACCTGTAGGTTTCTAATTTGGTCAACCTTAATGGATAACCCCTCTGGTTCGACAATATGTACGTCGGGATGGTTCCCATGGTTGATGCGCCGGCAATTGCTGCATTCCTCGCATGGCCGGTACTGATCAACGATTGCTTCACAAAATAGCGATTTTGTCAGTAACAACGCGATTTCTCGCTTCCCGGTCCCTCTGATGCCCTCAAGAAGGTATGCATGGGCCACTCGATTTTTCACTAAACTGTTTTTTAGCATTTTTAACACAGTTGGCTGAAGCTCTTCTAGTTGCTCCCATGATTTTCCCAAGTTCATCACTCACTAACCTTATTATAATAACGGATCTATTGTTTATTTTAAAAATGCATGTATTGTTCGATTGGTAGGACGAATACGGTGGCTCCGCCTACTTCCACTTCTACTGGATAAGGAACATAGGAGTCAGCGTTCCCGCCCATGGGCGATACTGGGGCAACTAACTGCTCTCTAGCCCTGCAGTTATCCTTAATGATCTGGAGGGCCCGGTCCACGCGGATATCCTCTGTACCAATCATAAAGGTCGTATTACCCGACTTAAGAAATCCACCTGTACTAGCTAATTTGGTTGCTCTAAAATTATTATCTACTAGTGCCTTTGATAATCGATTACTATCCTGGTCCTGTACGACAGCTATGATCATTTTCATCCGAACCACCCTCTCCTTTTTTATTACTAGTTTCGTTTCTTATATTATAACAGGTAACAGAGCTCCTTACATTCGTAATGACAGATTCTTTAGGATAAAAAAAAGCCCTACAGTGAAGGCTTCCTTGTTGTTAGTGTTTCTTCAATGACCTTTATCGTTTGCTGAAAAACCTCTTCCACCGTACCCGAAGCATCAATGCATCGTATTCTCTCTGGAAAACGGTCAATTAATAGATGATATCCTTCACTTACCTTTTTATGGAATTCCAAGTTTTCCAAATCTAAACGATTGATTTCCCGGCCTTTATTTTTATTGATCCGCTGCAGACCCAACTCTGGCTCGATATCAAAGTAGATAGTTAACTCTGGCATCAAATTTTTAATGGCAAATTGATTGATCGCAAACACCTCATCAATCCCTAATCCGCGTGCATGACCTTGATATGCTAAAGAACTGTCAACGAACCGGTCGCACAAAACGATTCTCCCTTCATCTAGTGCCGGTTTTACCTTTTCTATTAAATGCTGTCTTCTAGCAGCAGCATAGAGTAACGCTTCCGTCCGGGGGTCCATGGCCGTATTCTCTTTTGCTAATATGACCGTTCGAATCTGTTCTGCAATATCAATACCACCTGGTTCACGGGTAAGAAGGACATCTCCAAGCTGATTTGCTACCATATCAATAATTGTAGACTTACCTGCACCATCCGGTCCCTCAAATGTAATAAATAATCCATTGTTCATTTATATAATCCTCCAAAACTGTATCTTGCTCTTTTAGGCTGTGCAATAAATCTTTATGTAACCTTCTTTTAACGAAGATTCTCCTTGAAACCTTGCCCCGGTTTGTATTAGGAGGCTAAGCTGACTGAGCCTTTCTTTTGTGACTCTTTCTCCCTTTAATAGCAAAGGGATACCTGGCGGGTATGGAATAATGGTTTCGGCACATACCTCTCCTAACGCTTTAGTTATTGGTAGTTCCTTTATCTCTAGATTCTCCATTTCTTTAAAGGGAATGGCTAAAGTGGAGATTTTCTGCCTGACTGTTTCAAATATCTCATGAGGAGTATGTACTGGCAAGCCAGCCAGTGCCTTTTTTATTTTCAAAAGTGTTTCTTCAAAAGGGAACCTTTGCCCCTCTTTAAGTAAAGGTAAAATAAGGAGCACATTATTCGGGTCAGCTAATTCTGTAAAAATCGCTGCCTCTTCCAGCCTCCGTTGAAGTTCAAATCCATTTAAATGGCACCGGGACTGAATCGTTATTTTTAGAGGGTCGCCGCTCTCGTTAGGATAGTCAAGCACCCTAATGGCCGGAATCTTCACCAACTCGTCCCTAAAACGTCTGATTTCCGTTAAAAGAAAGGTTACATCTTCATGCGTAAAGGCACTTAAATAATTCCTCGCCAAATCCAGAGATGCCATAATAGGATAAGACGGGCTGCTTGATTGGAACATAGCGAGGTATTCCTCCAGCTTATTCCGATTAACTAAATCACTATTAATATGTAAGTAGGAGCCCATTGTCATTGCTGGGAGAATCTTATGCGCGGATTGAACCACAATATCTGCACCTAATTGAAGAGCGGAAGACGGGAAGGGATCGCCAAGGATGAAATGCGGCCCGTGAGCCTCATCCACTAGTACCAAGATATTGTGCCGATGCGCTTCATCTATTATTTCTTGTAATGCATATCCCAAACCATAGTAGTTGGGATAGGTCAGAATGAGTGCCTTCGCATTAGGATATAGACTGATAGATTCTTTGACTGTTTCTAAACTGATTCCAGAGGGAATTTTCCACTCTTGGTTATATTCAGGCTCTAGAAAAATAGGATTGGCCTTCGCCAAACTTAGACCATTCAGAACAGACTTATGACAATTCCTTTGGACGAGAACTTTTGTCCCTTCCTCACATGCTGCCATAATCATTGCTAGATTTCCGACAGTTGAACCATTCACAAGAAAATAACTTCTTCTCGTCTGATAGAGGTCCGCTAATAGCACTTCTGCCTCTAGAATCGCCCCTTCGGGTGAGTGCAAGTCATCTAATCCCGATAATTCAGTCGCATCTATTTCTAGGATATTCTGAAAATAGCGGTGAGCTTTGGGTTGAAGCACTTCCCCATATTTATGTCCAGGAACATGAAAGGAAACTGGTCTTTTATTTATGTGTTGACTCAAAGCATCATATAATGGTGTTTTTGATTGATTATTCATTCATTTACTTCCTTCTTAGTGTCTAATTTATTCTAACAAAAAAACGATCCCCTTTCTCATTTGACTGAAAAAAAATAAGCCCATAATGGACTTTTATGAAAAAATTTCTGGCGTGGTTATTTTTTTCAGCTGTTTAAGAAAATATTTATATTTTGGATCCTTTGTATCTGTTTGTATTAAATCATTTTCACATTCTGTACAAATAAATGAAGTATATAGATGTATGCCTTTTGGTTTTAAATTCTCACATATAACACACATTTCCTGATGATATTTCTGTGCTAAAAATGAACTCAATCCCTCCACCTCCATACATCCATTCTGCCCGGAAAATTTTAATTGTATGCAATTTTTCGAATAATCTTTTCGCGCCATCTTAATTAATATAGTATGTAACAGTTCACGATTGGGTGTATGTCTATTCGTAATTTCTTTAAAAACACTTCGTACTTTTTACTATTGTTATTGTCCTTATTAAGAAAACACAAAAAAACAACCTTTTCAGGTTGTCTTTGATATGCCTGGCAACGTCCTACTCTCACAGGGACGCGTGTCCCAACTACCATCGGCGCTGAGAAGCTTAACTTCCGTGTTCGGTATGGGAACGGGTGTGACCTTCTCGCCATTGCTGCCAGACTATTTAAT
>NZ_JBHHJU010000035.1:0-52678 GCF_042136325.1 Neobacillus sp. KR4-4 | reverse complement strand
CCCTTGTTAAAGGAACCTCAAACCATTGGTGTGTTTGTCAAGAGCGATTGCGGGTACCTCCACTACAAAAAAGAGAGAAGAAAAAAACTTCAGGTCACTTTTTCATAGAAGTTTTGACACTACCATTTTTATCTGCTTACAACCATTATATAAAAAATTTTTAATTTCCAAACAAATATTGGTTGCATTTTGCAAATAATTTGTATATAAATAAATCAGAGGTGAAAAAATGGAAAACGTTAGAGAATTGTTCCAAGTTATGACAAGGCGATTTGGTCTTTTAAATAAAAACTGTTGTCAAATAGGTGAAACTGAAATTTCTCTTGTACAGAGTCACATCCTTTATGAAATTCTACGTCATGATAAACCTTCCATGCAACAGGTTGCTGATAATCTGGGGATGGATATAACCACTTTTAGTCGCCAAATCCAAACACTAGTAAAGATGGAACTAGTTAAAAAAGCGCCTCTTCCTGATGATAGACGTGTTTCAATACTTACTTTAACTACACAAGGAAATTATGTTGCTGCTAAAATTGATGCGGAAATGAATCAATATTTAAATGAAGTATTTTCACATATGAGCGAATTTGAACGTGAAATGGTTATTAAATCAGTCAAATTACTTAACGAAGCAATGTCTAAATCCACTGTTTGTTGTAAACCATTAATTTGAGCAAGAATCACTTGCTCTTTTAATAAAATGAATACTTGCAAATTGCAAATATTTGTAAGGAGGGATTATTTCAAAGTCGATAAATTTTCCGATTGAACTTACTATCCCACTTTACCAACTTTCAAGCATACCTGTTTTAATTTTTTATTTCTTTGATTAATAGGAGGGGATTCATCATGTTTAACGAGTATGGAGTATATCAAATCATGAAATTACGTCAGGAGGAAGCGGAAATGAAAGCCCGAAATGCTTGGCAATTTGCAGATTTCCATAAGGAAACATTTCTTGAAAAAGTCATAAAGAAATGGAATGAAGGTCGAAGTTCATCAAGAGTACAACCAAATTGCTGCAGTTGCGCTTGTTAAACCGTTGCTTATTAAATAAATCCCAATCATATTATTGATGATTAATTAAATTATTAGGAGGAAATTGAAATGAAATATACACATATTGGTCTTAATGTTACTAACCTAGAAAAATCCATCGAGTTCTACAGTAAAGTTTTTGGAGTTGAACCAGTTAAAGTAAAGCCTGATTATGCAAAGTTTCTTCTTGAACCACCAGGATTAAACTTTACCCTTAATCTTCGAGATAAAGTAAGTGGAAATCAAGTAGGACATTTTGGTATTCAGGTTGAAAGCACAGATGAGGTTAGTGCTCACAAGAATAGACTCGAAGCAAACGGTATTCGTACACAATACGAAGAAATAAACACCACATGTTGCTATGCTCTCCAAGATAAATTTTGGGTTCTTGACCCTGATGGAAACGAGTGGGAGTTTTTCTATACAAAAGCAGATGTTGAAGTTAACAGTGAAAATGCTTCTTCTTGTTGTACTCCTGAACCGACAGTTGAAAAAGTGGAGCAGTGTTGCTCAACGACTACTCAAAGCAAAAATACAACTAAATGCTGTTCTTGAAATACTTTAATGATCAAATGAAGGGTCTCATTTTAAGTAGAGACCCTTTTTATAGGGGGATAATTGTATGACCGTGAATCATGCAGGTGCATTAAAGAAAGAGTATTTTTTATCTTATTTAAACCTAATTAGACTTTCACGAAATTGTACGATTGAGCAAGCAAAAGAAATTGCCATGGAGCTATTTTTCCATTACAACATCGAGGAATACGGCTCCCAAACTTATCAACAATTCTTAGCTGCATTTTATGAACTAACAGATAAATTAAAAAAAGACCAGTAAAGGTCTTTTCTAACAGCATCTTCCCGTATTACCGATCATCGAAATTCCATAACCATTTCCACTACGATCAAGGATAAGGTCTTCGGTGTTGGGTTCAATAATTGGGTCAATTGCTACTTTTATATCATTTATAGTGACGATGATATCGTCTGCTTCTGGCTCATCCAGAGCCAGTCCAATCCTCGGCTGTCCTCAGCCAAAGCCATCAAAAAAGATACGAATGTTTTTAGCATTCTCTTCTTTGAACATTTTTTTAAATTCATCACGTGCTTCATCAGTGATTTTCATGTCCATTTCCTCCTGCTTGTTTTACCTATTTATTTTAATCCACTTCTTTATAATAAAGTAATAAAATTGCTTAAAAATTAAAGCCAGGAGAGTATAAAATCTCCTGGCTATCCAATCCTCTTACTCACCAGTTTCAGCAAAACGCTTAATGCGATCTCCGATTTCATCTCGAACACGTTGAAAGAATGCCCATTTTTCTTCTTCACTTCCTTCTGCCTTAGCAGGGTCATCAAATCCCCAGTGTTCTCGTTTTACATGTGGAGGAGTTACTGGGCAGTGTTCTGCTGCATGTCCGCATAGCGTAACAACCAAATCAGCATTGTTTAAAATTTCAGGGTCGATAACATCAGATGTCTGGTTTGAAATATCGATTCCCACTTCTTTCATTGCTTTAACGGCATTAGGGTTTAATCCGTGTGCTTCAAGCCCAGCACTTTTCACTTCCCACTCCTCACTTAGATGCTTTATAGCCCAACCTTCTGCCATTTGGCTACGGCATGAGTTACCAGTACATAAGAAATAGATTGTTTTTTTGTTTTCCATGTTGATTTCCACCTTTATTATTAGTTTTAGGCTGCATGTTCTTTAAAGTATTTTCTTTTGAACCATAAAGCCACGTTTACTAAAGCAATCATCACTGGCACTTCTACAAGTGGTCCAATGACTGCTGCAAAAGCTGCACCAGAATGGATACCAAATACACCAACAGCAACCGCAATTGCTAATTCAAAGTTATTACTTCCAGCTGTAAAAGCAAGGGTTGTGGTAACAGGATAATTTGCTCCTATCTTCCTTCCCATGAAAAAGGAAACAAAGAACATGATTACAAAGTAAATTAATAAAGGAATTGCAATACGAACTACGTCTAATGGCAAGCTCACAATAGCGTCCCCTTTTAATGAGAACATAAGGATAATCGTAAAAAGTAAAGCAATTAATGTAATAGGACTGATTTTAGGAATAAACACTTTCTCGTACCATTGTCTACCTTTAGCCTTTACCAATGTAAAACGTGTAATCATTCCAGCTATAAAAGGAATTCCAAGATAGATGAAAACAGATTTAGCCACTTCAATCATCGTAATGTTTACTACTGCCCCCTGGATTCCTATCAATTCAGGGATGATGGTTACAAACACATACGCATAAACAGAGAAGAACAACATTTGGAAAATAGAGTTGAATGCCACTAAACCTGCTGCATATTCCGTATCACCCTTTGCAAGATCATTCCATACAATGACCATTGCAATACATCGAGCTAAACCGATCATAATAAGACCTACCATATATTCTGGTTTATCAGGAAGAAAAATAATGGCTAATAAAAACATAAGAACTGGTCCAATGATCCAGTTTTGTACAAGGGATAATACTAATACTTTTACATCTTTAAATACACGCCCTATCTCCTCATAACGAACTTTCGCCAATGGAGGATATATCATTAAAATTAAACCAATGGCAAGTGGAATCGATGTTGTTCCTATCTGCAAGCTGTTCATACTATCGACAAAACCTGGAGAGACAAACCCTAATCCTATTCCGATTGCCATAGCAAGAAAAATCCAAAGTGTTAGGTATCGGTCCAGGAACGATAGACGTTTCTTTTCTGTCTTACTCATTTTCTCACTCCCTAATTAAATAAAACTAACAACCACATCGGAATGTGGGATTGTTTTTTTCAATCATTTTGATTTTTTCTGTTTGATCAGGTACATGCTCCAAAATATCTTGTATCATTCCATATACCTCAATTTGTTGATTAAGGGAATAGTAAATCCACTGTCCTCTTCGTTCTTCCTTTACCATTCCAGCATCTTTTAATTTTCGAAGATGCTGACTAATGGATGGTTGACTCATTTTGAACACTTCAAGAAACTCACAAACACAGCATTCACGTTGTTTCAACATCGCAACAATGGATAATCTTGTTTTATCCCCTAATAGTTTTAATATGTTTGCTGATCGCTCTATTTCAACCACTGATTTCAACATGAAGGACATTTCCCCTTATTTTGATATTGTTCATATGTCATAGTTGCCCTAATAATTGCATAATCTCCTTCAAATCAATATATAACTATTTGCTTATATATTAGTTTTAAATTTAATTAACTTCAAGTGCTTAATTGTAAAGATACTGTAAATATACAAAAGATGCTAACCCCTCTGTTTTATTAGCAGTCATAAATATATTATACATCCAATGTCAGGATATTTGATTCAGTTTTGGATTTCATTTTGCTGCCCTCTCTAATCTTCCCTACTTTCGGCTTAACCTATTTGGGCGAATCTTGGTCTGCATAAAAATCAACCTCCAAAAAATAATTATTTGGAGGTTAAAGGAAACGTTCTCTACAGTCTCGCCAACAGCCCTTCTACAGTCTTGTCAGTAGATAGAGGTGAGACTGTGAAGGAATATGTAAAAACTTTATTCAAAGTAAATCTACAAAGACCCTTGATAAATCAACTTTTATGGCGGGACTGCGTGGGAATCGAACCCACCAGACCTGGCACGCAGGTCTCGAGCAGTTTTGAAGTTTGCTGACACCTGTTTTTCTGGTATCTCCATGTATCTTCAAGTGCTGATAAATCAAGGTTTCTTACTTCCTAGTGTTTTCATGTGTCTTTAATATTAAAAATTTGGGCACCAAGCATGGCACCAAAGCACCAAACCATATTTATTTTGAAATATAAAAAAGGCGCCTTTTTATAATTATCTTTTAGTCATTTAGGTCATCATTGACCATTATGACCTGAAATTAAACTAAAAGAAAACAGAATAATCAGAAATCAAAATAAATAATTAGGTGAGCTCAACTCTGTCAAGGTTGTAAAGTGAATCTGATTATCACAGAATCATTTGAAAACGTTGGTATAATAGGCTTATATTTTACAATTATATGATTCAATCAGAAGTAGTTGGTGGCAAAGGCATCTACGGCATCTGTCTTTACTTTTCTTAAACTTGATCCTCTTGCCTTGTATGAAATCAAGGGGTTGATAATAATTAATAAATAACCTCGTTCTTCCAAATAATGAACGACAGGTGTTTGATAGTGCCCAGTAGCTTCTAGTATGATTGAAGGCTTCTTACCAGACTCTTTTTTCACATCCTCCAGAAACAATACAAGATAACTTAGCCCTTCAACTGTATGAGATACCTTAAAACTCTTTCTGAATGGTTTGCCTTTATCTAAAAATGCTTGAACTTGACTTTCGCCTTTTGAAATATCCAGACCAACGACTGGATTCATTCAAAATCCTCCTCCTAAACTAGTAATTTGCCAGTACCCCTAATTCCTCCATGCAGTGTCACAGCTTCGCTTGTTATACGAGATCTAAGTCCCAACCAGCCTAAATCATGTTTCTACAAGTAGGGGGCGAACCGTTTAGCTGACGGGGTTAAAGCCCCACGAGCAGATACGTTCTACCCTGGCTACTGTTATAATAAGACCATAAAAAATAAGGTCAACCAGAAATATTTAGCATTCTGGCTAACCTTATAATACGAACGAAGCAGGTTAGCTTAAGAAGAAGCATTTAAATATCTCCCACTTTTTTACCGATTTATGGTAATGTTAAAGTAGTGAATATTTATGAAGAATTACTATGTAATAGTGATTGTCCTCTTTCAATATTTTATGTCTTTTGTTGGTTTAGTTGTTCTATTTCTTATTTTTCGATATGCCGTTAGGAGCGGGATTTCAGAACGAAATTGGTTACAGATTGGATCACTTAGACTGCCGAGGGGGAAATGTGTCAATGAAAAAACGAGCACTTGGTCATAACGGTCCACTGGTTTCTGAGATTGGTCTCGGTTGTATGGGGATGTCATGGCTATATGGTAATGCTGAACGTAGCGAAAGCATTGCAACAATCCACTCAGCACTTGAGGAAGGCATTACACTCTTTGATACAGGGGATTTCTATGGCGATGGACACAATGAATTACTTCTACGTGAAGCATTCCAAGGAATCCAACGGGAAAATGTGTTCATTTCAGAAAATTCGATGGCAAGCTCCATTCTCAGGGCAAGAGTCATCGAAAGAGTGATAACCACCCTCATACAGTAAAGAATTTCCTTGAGGATACCCTACTGCGCCTAGGTGTTGAATACATCGATCTTTATCAACCAGGCACAGCCTGCATCGATCCAAACGTACCAATTGAAGAAACGGTTGGTGCCATTGCCGATATGGTAAAGAAGGGATATGTGCGTTACATTGGTCTTTCTGAAGTAGGAGTAGAAACAATTCGTCGCGCACACGCTGTACATTCTATTAGTTGGCTGCAAATGGAATACTCACTATTTAATAGGGGTATTGAGACCACTATTTTGCCTACTTTACGGGAATTAGGCATTTCGCTTTCGGCTTATGGTGTTCTCTCTAGAGGGTTACTGAGTGGTACATGGTCTAAAGAGAGAGTGCTAGGTTCAGATGATAAGCGCGTTAATGCGCCGCGGTTTACCAATGAAAACCTTGAAAAGAACCTAGCCCTTGTAGAGTCCTTGCGTGAAATTGCTAAAGAAAAGCAAGTAACTGTTGCGCAGCTTGCTATCGCATGGGTTCTATCTCGGGGTAAAGATGTTATCCCATTAGTTGGAGCAAGAAAGAGATCACAACTTCAGGATTCACTCGGTTCACTTGACCTGAATTTAAGTTCAGACGACCTTTTACGAATTGACAAAGCCGTACCTCCAGAACTTGTCGCTGGTGAATACTTTCCTATACCGCGGGAGAAATGGTTTTTAAACTATCCTGAAAAATAGTAATTGGGAAAGGGCATTTTGGCAATACGAAACTAAACCCTATAAGATCCATTTTTTTTTTTAAGATCTGGGTCTCGAATTTTAGATATAGTTTTTTGACCATAATTACGCTATTGCTTCAACAGTTACTTTACAACCAAGAGTCTCTAATCGTTTGATAGATTGCTTAATTACGATTTCTTTCTTTCGTCGGTCGAAGTAATCTGCACCCAACTCAATATAGGGTACTCTTCTGTTTAACATGTGATATGCAATTGTTAATATGGTATGTCCAACCGCGACTGCTGCGCGTTTTTTACCAACTCGTGCTGCTAAACGTTGGTATTGGGAAGCAAGATAGGTGTTTTTTGTTCTTGCTGCCGAATGTGCTGCTTCAACAAGTGCTGCTCGTAGTTTTTTATTACCTTTTCTGGTTTTTCCGGACTTTTTTTTCCAGCACTTTCATTGTTACCCGGAACCATTCCAGCCCATGAACATAAATGAGGAGCCGAAGGAAACTGGTTTGAAATATCTATGCCAATTCCGATTTCAGCCAAAAGTTGTTCGGCGTGACTTCTGCCAATTCCAGGGATAGAATCAAGCAATTCAATATCTTCTTCATAAGGCTGCATGCGTTGCTGGACTTCTTCACTTAACAGTTCAATCTGTTGATCCATAAAGTCAATGTGTGAAAGTTGAGTTTTTAACATCATCTTTTGATGGGGTCCAACGGATCCTACTAAAGCACGTTCTAAATCACCCTTTTTTTTCTTCAAGCCCCTCTTAGCTAAGCTTGATAATGTTTGTGGATCATTTATACCGTTAATAATCGCTTCAATCATTGCTCGACCTGAGACACCCATAATGTCAGTCGCAACTGAAGAAAGTTTAATATTAGCACCTTCTAGAACCTTTTGGATTCTACTAATCTCCCTAGCCCTTTCTTCGATTAGACTACGACGGTATCGAACTAACTCACGTAGTTCTCTTTGTTCCCGATTAGGGATATAACTGTGTTGAAGAAGACCATGGCGTAGCAATTTCGCAATCCATTCCGCATCTTTTACATCAGTTTTACGTCCGGGAACAGCCTTAATATGAGCAGCATTTACAACCATCGGTTGTATTTCTTCTAGTTCTAGTAGATTGTAAATTGGTTTCCAATAAACACCTGTACTTTCCATGGCAACATGAGTACATCGCTTATTTTTAATCCAATCTACCAATTGGAAAAGGTCATTTGTCATAGTACCAAATGTTTCGATTTCTTTTCCTTTTGGAGTAATCGCGCAAGCGGTAATACTCTTTTTGTGAACATCAAGTCCGCAACAGTGATTGAATACAACATCCATTGTTAAAACCCTTCCAAGGCTGAAATAAATTAAGGCTGGTGCAACAACCATATAAGATTAATCTATCCTGCGTGCTTCTCATTTGAGAGCAACAATTTGTGGTGCACCTGGTCGTAGTGAATCAGTCTACCATGCGGGCTTAAAAGCACCATAGTTGAACGACCTTCCTTCGCCAGCCATATTAATAGGATTGACAGGAGGCAGGGGAGCTAGACTAGTATAAAAAACATTTTCATTCATTTGATGGTGCCGCAACGCGGCATGGGTGTCTACCATGAAAATTAACTTCTGTAATATTCGTAAAATGGCAATACTAAAATAGACGCAGCTCATTCATTTTGAATCGTGACTGGATTAAGATGCTTTAGGTTCTTCCAACGTAACGGTGTATCCTAAGCTTTCGAGTCGTCTCAGTGAATGCCGAACGATATATTGTTGTCTCTGCTTATCAAAGTTGTCTTCGCCTAGGTCTACATACATTTCTTTTCGGGTTAAGAAATAATAAGAGATACGTAACATTGCGTGAGCGACTACAATACCAGCACGTTTCTTACCCTTTCGGGATGCTGTACGTCTATACAGTGCTCCGAGATAGTTTTTGGATCCTCTTACTGAATGAGCTGCTTCGGTTAACGCCGATCTTAAATACTTATTTCCTTTTTTAGTTTTGGCTGATTTTCTTTTTCCGGCACTTTCATTTTGCCCAGGAACTAATCCTGCCCAAGAACACATATGAGCTGCAGTTGGGAATTGTTTCTTCACATCAGTCCCAATTTCGGATAGAATTTGCTCAGCCATTCTGGTCGCTATACCAGGAATCGAATCCAATCTTGATACATCTTCTTGATGAGAGCTGACTCTGTCCGCAACTTCCGTATCAAGCATCTCGATTTGCTCAGTAAGAAAATCAATATGACCTAAAATGGTTTTTAACATGAGGCGTTGATGTGAATTGATATAGCCTTTTAGGGCGAGTTCCAGTTCTTCTTTCTTCTTCATGCTGCGTCGAACGAAGTTTGCTAGTTTTTCAGGGTCCTCTTCACCATCGGCAATGGCATCAAGCATATCTCGTGCTGAAACACCCAACACATCTAAAACCACAGATCCCAACTTAATGTTCGCGCCTTCTAACACCTTTTGGATTAGATTATGTTGTCCGGCACGCTCCTCGATAATACTTCGACGATAGCGAACGAGTTCACGCAATTCACGTTGATTTCGGTCAGGGATATAACTAGCTTTAAGTAGTCCATGGCGAAGAAGTTTGGCGATCCATTCTGCATCCTTTACATCTGTCTTTCGCCCTGGAACTGCCTTCATATGTTGGGCATTCACCACTAAAAACTCAATATCCTCGGCTTCTAGTAAATTCACAATAGGCTTCCAATAAACACTCGTGCTCTCCATGGCGACATGAGTACAATTATGTTGTTTAATCCAGTCAACCAACTGTAATAGAAATACAGTTTTAGTAGAGAACATTTGATTCTCCTTTCCTTCAGGTGTCAAAATACAGGCAGTAATATTGTCCTTATGGACATCCATACCGCATGCTCTTTCAATGACTACATCCATTGAAAACATCCTTTCTACGGCGATCATTATAATTAGAGGCTGGTGCAACAACCAGAATAGGATTAATTTACCATGTGTGCTTCCCGTAAGGGAGCGACAGTCAGTGGTGCACCGTGGTCGGTGGAGTCAGACTAACGGATGGGCTCTAACGCACCATAGTTCATTGACCTTCCTCTCCCAGCCGTAGAATCAGTATTTACGGTTCCAACCCATTTTCATTCTCTGTAGTGAAGCGCTGATTTTTGCGCTTCATGGCTGGCTAACGGGTGCAAGTGTTTAAGTACGGAGATCGCTGCGGCGATCTTTTCATTTTGTTCTAACGGGACAGTTTAGTTGAAGAATAATTTACATTTGACTAAAAATATAAAAACATAAATTGGTCCGTGAGAGCACATGAACGTTAACACAGCCAAATAAAACATATGGTGTCTTTTTCAACGGGTGCGTTCAACAAAAGAGTGCAATACTCCAACTGAAGTAATGCTTTAAACTATCGCTCACCATATAGTTTTATACAAAATCATAAACAATCCTTATCACCAAAAATGATTTTAGTTTACCGTTATTCATGATACGGTTCTCCGTACTGTATCTAAGTGAGGTTTTTATTCACCCTCTTTACAGTACACAGCTACTAATGCTGTTTCCACACAGTTTTTAGTCCCAGAAATCACTTTCTGTTCAATACAAATAAACATTCAAAGGTCAATCCTTACTTCTTTGTTAAAACAAGTATAAAATAAATGCCTACTTCAAATACTAAAAAAAATCTATTGAAGGATATGTTTCAATTGAAAATCCATCTAAATAAAAATAACTGCCCTAACTATGAAAAAATTAAATACATCCTAAACGAATCACCAGACTTAATGTGTAGAACACTTGAAGTTGGTGGAGATTGTCTCGAAGTTATTTTTATGAAAAATTTAATTAAACATGAGTTTCTAAATGAGTATGTAATTAAATACATTCAACAACTTCCAAAAGAATACATAACTTTCTCTTACTTATTGAAAAACATACCAATGGACGAAGTAAAGACAAACTTTGATGAACAAGAGGTTATCTCTTCCCTCTTAAAGGGATTCGTTTATATTTACTTATCAGTCGAAAGTAAAGCATTTATGGTAAATTGCACTAACCCTATTGAAAGGTCTATCGAGAAAGCTGAAACAGAATCATTGGTATACGGTCCTAAAATATCATTTACAGAATCATTAACTTCAAATATAAAAATTATAAGACAAAATCTAAAAGATTCTAATTTGTGTACAGATGAACTAGAAATAGGAGAACGTGCTAAAAAGCAAGTAAGAATTATATATATTAAAGATATAGCGGATGATGACATACTTAAAACACTTAAGGAAAGGTTTGAAAAAATAAAAACTGACGATATAAGTGACAGTTCAGTATTAGCACAATGTCTTGAAGATAATCATTACTCGTTTTTTCCACAGTTTATATTAACAGAGTTGCCCGATCGATTCCTCTATTCTATTTTAAACGGAAGGATTGGTGTTCTAATAGATAGAAGTCCCGTTGCCATTATAGGACCTGCTAATTTTTTATCATTTTTTGAATCAACAGAAGATATTTATTTAAGATGGTCCTTAAGTACTTTTATTAGATTTATACGATTATTTGCTATGGTTGGGTCACTCCTCTTTACAGCATTCTATGTTGCAACCATTACCTATCACTTTGAACTTATTCCATCTAAATTGTTAATAATAATTGGTCAATCCCGTTCACAAGTTCCTTTCCCCCCTTTGCTAGAAGCACTTTTATTGGAATTTTTAATTGAATTACTTAGAGAAGCAGGGGCACGCCTTCCTTCAAAAGTAGGTCAAACAATGGGAATTGTTGGAGGGATTGTTATTGGCCAAGCAACTGTTGAGGCGGGCTTGACTAGTAATATTCTAATTATTATTGTGGCATTTAGTGCATTGGGGGCGTTTATGGCTCCAATTTATGAAATGGGAACTGCTATAAGAGTTGCCAGATTTCCTTTCATCATTCTAGCTGGTATTTGGGGATTAAATGGAATTATTATCGGTGTCTGTGTACTGATGGTCCACTTGTTAAAATTGACATCATTAAACAAACCTTATCTTGCACCTTTATACCCGTTTAGGATCGAGGATTTAAAATATTTCTTAATACGTCTCCCACATCATTTTTATATGAAACGTCCTATTGTCAATCGTCCATTAAATGCAATCCGCACCAGGTGGAAATCTAAAAAAACAGAAAAAGATTTGGATGAATTTTGAGGTGGATAATGAAATCAAATATTAGTTTTGTAAACGCCTATATTGCTTTCTTTATCATACACACTTCGCAAATTGGGATGGGCATCCTTGGTGTTCCTAGAATAATTTATCTTGAAGCTAAGCAAGATGCATGGATGTCCATTTTACTATCTGGTCTATACATTAGTCTTATCACTTGGATTATGATTAGCTTACTAAATAAATATGAAAACTGTAATCTTTATGAAATACACGAAATTTTGTTTGGTCGCTTTCTAGGTAGTATCATCAATACCTTTATTGTCATTTACTTCATTGCAGCCAATTACTCTATCATCATTGGTTATATAGAATTGTCCCTAACATGGGGCTATGAAGGGTTTTATGAATGGGGAGCCACTTTAGTACTATTATTACTAACCATTTATGCAGTATCAGGTGGATTCAGAGTAATTGCAGGGATATGCTTCTTATCCTTTATAATGACTATATGGCTGGTATTTGTGATGTATCAACCACTAGATTCCATAAAGTTTACTAGAATTTTACCCATCCTGTCTGCTTCCCCTTCAGAATTGATGAAAGGAGTCTTTAAAAGTAGTTATACCATGTTGGGTTTTGAGACTTTATATTTTATTTTTCCCTTTATAAAGGAGAAAAATAAAATACTTTTTTTCAGTCAATTAGCAGTTTGGTTTACCACCCTCCTTATTTTATTTTCAACTGTTATTTCTATATTATTTTTCAGCCCAAAAGAATTAGAAAGGCATATCTGGCCTATTGTCAGTATGATAAGTTCTGTCCATTTTCCATTTATTGAGCGTTTTGAATTTATAGCCGTTTCATTATGGATAATAGTCATTTTTCCGAATTTATGTACATACCTATTTATTTCTTCAAAAGGAGTTAAACAAATATTTCACTTAAAACAAAAACACGGAATATGGATAATTTCTATCATCATTCTTATAACCAGTCTTTTTATCACAAAAAGAGTCGACAATAACCTTTTTTTTGATCAAGTTAGTCAGGTTGGCTTTTACCTATGGTTTATCTATCCGATATTCTTATATTTCATTTCAATCATTAAATCTAAAATCTTTTCACGTTCTTAACGGAGTTGAAAAAATGAAAAAATGTTTTATTCTATTGTGTTCCCTTCTCTGCACTGCATGTATGCCCCCTGATAAAACATTAGAAAGGCAAGGGATTTCAACAATTATTGGTTATGACTTACTTGATGAGGATACATACAAAGGTACAATTAGCTTGTTACAATTCGACCGTAAAGAAGAAAAGACAAGTGTAACCATTTCTGCCGTCGGAACGACAAGCAAACAAATAAGAGAAAGGTTAGAACAACAGACAAGCCACGACATTACTTCTGGACAACTAAGGACAATATTATTTGATAAAGATATGACTGAAATGTTAGGAATTGCTTCTTTTTTAGATACCATGCAACGTGACACCAGCATTGGGTATTTAATATTTTTGGCAATTACAAACAATGCTGAGGATACGATTAATAATAATAACTATGAAGAATTCCCTGACATGGGATCATATATTTACCAATTATTAGATAAACACGAAAGGAAGGAAATGTTAATAGACTCCAACTTGCACGATTTTTTCTCCTCACTATATGATATTGGTATCGATCCTACCTTACCTATTATAGCGAATAAGAAGGGTGTAGCCCCCTATATCAATAGTGTTGCATTATTTAAGGGTGATAAAATGGTGGGTTCTATCTCTTTGAAAAAAACCTTGTTCATAAAATTATTCACTAAAAGAGATGCTTTTTTGGGAGATATAACATTTAACATTCCTGTTGAGGTTTTAGAAAAAAAGGGAGTAACACTAGTCGAAAAGATAAAAGGAGATAAATTTAATATTACCATTCGCCCAATAAAGTACCGTGGAAAAATTGAATTTTCTAAAGAAGAGGCGGTAAACCTAAACGCCACTATTTCAGTTTCAACTATAGAATTACAGCCTGCTGTGACTTTTAAAAATAAGGAATCCATAAAAAAATTGGAGCAAATACTTGAGGAAGAACTAAACAAAGAATTAGGGGATATTCTTGAGGTGTTTAGGAAATTAGAAATTGATCCAATTGGCATTGGAAGAAAAATAAAAAGTATTCGAAAATATTCCAATACTAATGAAGAAGATTTGAGAGAAAAGTATTCCAGATTAAAGTTCAAACCAAATATAACGATAGAAATAAAACGAACAGGGGCAGTTGATTAGTAAAGATAATGATAAAGTCTTATTCTTCCATGTATCAATATGTAAAACCATAATTAACTACAATCCTTGTTCAACAATTGGGCCAGATTGTTGAACAAAGATCAAACAATACTTTCAACATGAGAAATTATGTAAATGATGAAAATCCATAATTGGCGGGACTGCGTGGGAATCGAACCCACCAGACCTGGCACGCAGGTCTCGAGCAGTATTGAAGTTAGAGGAAAAGTGTTATTTCAAGTTTTTTTAAGTACTTAATAGTTATTGGTAATCCTTATTCTTAAAGGCTTTTTTAGGCACTGTTATAAATTTGGTTACTAATTATTATCGGAAGTTATTTTTAGTTCGTGACCAAAATGTTACAAACTTATTTCTATTCGGAACCCGCCCTAAGTTACCGACAACATCTGCAGATCCTTTTTAAGTGGTCTGCAGATTATTTTATTTATTTTTTAATTTTTACTTTTAATCCATTACTAAATTGACCATTAAACTTTGGTATCGTAAATGATCTCAACCTTGTCAAGGACGAGTCTTGTATTCTTTCTAATTATTTATTGTTACCGACAGTTTCTATTAATCTTTATTTATAAGTTGACTTGAGGGATCTCTTTGACATTTCACATAAATAATGTTCCATATTAAATCCCCTTTCTCTAATCCACTTTTAAGACAATTATGATTTTAAATCCCTTTATAAGAAACCGTTTCATCACAAAAAAGGTGTCTTATATTACGCATCTCTATCATTCTTTTTTCTTATAAAAGGATAAGGTGTTCTTTATTAGTATTAAATAGCGATAAAGGACATCTTTTAAAAATATAAGGAATAATTGCGTAGAAAGCATCCTAAAATTCACAATAAAAAAGTAGGGAAACCTCTCACGAGGCTTCCCCCTATTTTAAACCCTATGTGCCCTACTAAGGCAGCTTTCTAACATGATACCGCCCTAATCCCCTGGGACATATGGTTTTTTACTAATATTCCATCCTGTGTTTATACTACAAACAACATTTAATTTAATAGAACACAATAGTTCAAATGAAAGGACCACTAGAACTATTATCTCTAAAAGATATTAACCCTGTTTTCTTGACAGCCATAGTCCAACTTAATTTTAATCTTCGACAAATAGTTGTACTTAATACTTGGCCCTTCCTCTTGAATAAATCATAATCCCTTTGCTTGGAAGAACCAATCCGAAGTAATTCTTTTTTTAGGTCTTCAAGGGTTTCTTCATTTGATTTCAACAAAACCACCCTCCATATATTTTAGATCAACACGTTTTTTATTAATTTAGTCAAGTGTTTTTTTACCAGCCAAGCTCCTCCAATTACGCCTGCATTATTTCCTAGTGTTGCAGGAACAATCTCTACACCTTGGGCTACTCTTGGAAAAGTAAAGGAAAAAAACTCCTCTCTCAAATTACTCAAAAGTGCGTTACCTCCTTTTGACACTCCGCCTCCGATGACAATTTTTTCAGGATTTAAGCCATTAGGTAAATTGGCCAAAGCCAATCCCAAGTGATATGCAACTTGTTGGATTATTTGCTTCGCAAATTCATCCCCTTCGTTTGCAGCATCAAAAACTTGCTTGGCTGTTATTGCTTGATTTTCCTCATGAATTCCCCTTAATTTACTAGTACAATCATCAAAAGCTAGTCGTTTTTGAGCTAATCGGACAATTCCTGTTGCAGATGCAACGGTTTCTAAACACCCCGTTTTTCCACAATTACAAGGTAAACCATCTCTGGGAACAGAGGTAATATGATCAATTTCTCCGCCAGCTCCATTGGTACCATGTACAATCTCACCGTTGACGATAATCCCGCCTCCTACGCCTGTTCCTAAGGTGACACAGATTAAGTTCACAGCTCCTTTGCCTGCACCTTTCCACATTCCTCCTATTGCTGCAATATTAGCATCATTTTCAACAATAACCGGTAAGGATGTTTCCATTTCAAGAATTTCCCGTAAAGGAAATTTCTCCCACCCTAAATTTACCGCCACTTCAATGGAACCGTCTTCTTTATTAACGGGACCAGGTGCTCCTATTCCGATACCTATTAACTTATTTTTTTTTCATATAATTCGTTTAACTTTTGATCAATCGATTTTGAGATAGTTGTGGGAATATGCTGACCCCTTTCCCTTTTGTCCGTTTCTATTTCCGAACTTTTTATAATCTCACCATGCAAGTTAACAAATGTTTTAATGGTGGTCCCACCTATATCCACACCAACAAGCCATTTTTCTTCCATAACTATCACTCTTTTTCCCTTTTTATTTATATGATCTTTAAAACTATCATTACATTTTCTACCTAAAAAAGGGACTTGGCTTTATAAAAATAGAAGAATAGAGTGAGATTTATACATTACAGATAATCTCACTCTATAAATATCATACTATTTTATTTTCTCTGTTTTTTTATTTTCAATTCCGTCGCGGTCGATGACAATCATTTCCCAGTATTCCAAGCTTGGAAGGGTAATGACTAACTCTTCCTTCTCCCATTTATACTGAAGTTCTTTTAATTGTCCCTGGTCGGCATCCGGACTAGCTGAATAAACCTTTAAGTCAGGCAGTTCTTGTTGGCTCATTCCTATTGGGTATCGTACTGTTAATTCTTGATGCTTAATTGGTTTTGATGCTGCATTTCTCCAGTTGGAATCATTATTTAATAGATTAATGAGATGAACTACGTCATAGTCCTCAAAACCATTATTCTTGTTTTCCCTAACAATTGACCAAATAGTATTTTTCTCTCCATCTCTGCTGACTTTTAGTGGCTGGCCTTTCTCTTCGGCCTTTATCATCCGATCCGTCCCTTTACTATCAAAAAGCAGATTTTCGTAGGCAGCAAAAAACTTATAATAATCCTTCATAGATTCTTTAAGAGATTGACTCATTTTTTTACTGCGATTCGGATAATATTCATGTGCCAACATATTAGGTCCTTCATCGTATTTCTCAGCTGTACCCATTTCAATATGTGTCGCGCCCATTGCCGCGAGTCCCGCATCCATTAAACGTACCGATGGTTCATCAAATAGTCCAACGGTCATACGACGTAAATTAATAGAACCCTTTTGATTATCATCCTGTTTCAACGTAATCGTATGTTTACCTGAATCTAAACCTGGTAATACCACATATCCGTCTTCACTATAGGTATCTATATTTTTTGTAGTATTAAATGCGACCGTATACGGATTCCCTTTGTCATCTAACACTGGTTTTCCATCCACATAGATTGTTCTTACTGTGTCGGCTCCTGCATTAGAATAAGTAAATATAAAACTAGTTTCTCCTTTTTCCTTTAAATCTACGTCAAAAGTAACTTCATCCCCTGCATGTCCGAAATTTAATAACGTATCTTTATAGATTTGCATTGTAGGCAGAGAATTAGTTGATTCGGCATGATACTTTTTACTTCCGATTTGTAAATAATCTAGCTTCACCCCATCATCATCTAGATTCTCGACTCTTATGGTAATCTTATTTTTTCCTTCTTTTAAAGGAATTCCTGTCATAGTTTGATCTTTCCAATTATTACTGTAAGCAAAATTAACATCATCTATTTTCTCGTTATTTACATAAACAGAACGATTCGCCGTTCTTTTTGACGAAGAGTCATTGTTATACCTCCATGTCAAATCATACTTCCCTGCATTTGCTGTATTTACATCAAAAGTCAGGAAGTCCCCATCCTCGTTAAAGTCGTATATATAGCCTTCTGATGTCGTAATTCCATTACCTTCCGGAGCAAAAGCTGCCTCTTCGACTTGATATTCCTCATCTCCAACCAGCAAACTATCTAAATTGATATACTCTCCATTTGAAGCCAATTCAAATAACACCTCATGCTGGCCGGCAGGTACAATTGCTTTAATAGACTTTTCCACCATTGCACCGTCCCAGCCACCTGGTGTACTGGCAAAAATATTCTCAGAAACCGTTTTCCCGTCCACATATGAGTTATTTGCTGGTATTAATTTTCCATCGACATAAATATTTACCCTTGGATTATTACCGGTACGATATTTAAACCGGAGAGTATCTGTTTCTTTTTCGTTATTAACGGTAAAGATGGCCCGTTGACCTGCCTGACCAAAATTATCGGTTTTTCCAGGAGATACAGAAATGCTGCTCGTTCTAGCCTCAACAGGACTCCAGCCTAGATCGGTTTTTTCTGCTTCAATTACTTGATGGTTTACTTCCAACTGATCCACTTCAATACCTTTTTCAGTGGTTTGATCTTCCATCTTCAGTTGAATCTCATTTGTTCCTTTATAAAGATAGATTGGTACATGAACCTTGTTCCAGCCAGCGTTTGTCTGATTAAAGTGAACGATTCCTGCTTTTTTTCCATTTACAAGAAGACTGCGTTCTGTTTCCGCTCCAGCATTTTTATATGTAATGGAGATTGGTAACTCTTTAGACTCATCTGAATCCACTTTGAAAGACAGATAATCTCCCTGCTGTTTAAAGTTACTAATTTGATTACTTGCTGTTTCTATTATTGGCTTCTGAGTAGGGTCCCAGCCAACAGTTGATTTTTCCGCTTGATAGCGAGAATCCCCTACCTTAAGATAATCTACTTTAGCGCCTGTATCATTTACCTTTTCTACCTTTAATACCACTTTATTTTCTCCTGCTTTTAAAGGCACTTGAATAGCTTCGGAATCATTAAATATCTCCCAGCTTCCAGTTGGTTCTAATTTAATAGAATTAGATATGAGCTCATTATTCACATACAGATTACGATTGACCACCGTTGTTCCTACACTATAGCCAAATTGAATTGGATAAGTTCCAGCCTGGGCCGACTTTACCGTAAACTCGATATAATCTCCGTCTATCTCAAAATTTTCCACATGTCCAATTTTATCAACTTTACAACTGATTAATTCTGCATCTTCAGCTTCATATTCTTTTTCAAACGAATCGTTTTTAACCACCATACTATCTACGTTTAGCCACAGATTGTTGGTGTTAAGTTGAAGCTTAATTTTATTGGTTCCTTTTTCTAAATGCAGAGATAAATTCTTATTGGCAACTGGATTTCCCCAACCTGTTTTTTCATTAAAAGTAATGGCATTCTCTACAAGTTGGTTATTAACAGATAACTTCCCTTCTGGGCTAGCCTCATTATCATGTCCATATTTGAGATCCACATTGTAGGTTCCTGATTCCGGAACATCCACTGTCCAAATAATTTGATCCTCGTCTTGTCTTCCGAAGTCCCCTACCCAGCCCGGGACTTTTTGAATACTAGAGGAAAATCGCTCTGCTTTCGGAATACCTTTCACATCTGCAGCCTCATAGTGAATTCCGGTTGCCTGCTTATAATTCATATATCCTGCAATAACCACAGCTTTTCCGCCGTTTGTCTTACGAGTATCTTCTACTACTTTAACTAGATCACGATAGTTGTCCTTGTCCTGCCAAATTTCACTGTAATCAAAATCCGTGTTAGTCGTTGGCTTAGGGACATCCTTGTAGCCTTCATTACCTCCAACCATGTTAAAGGTAACAAAATCCTTCTTACTATTATTTTTCACAAGTGAATCTTTAACTGAATTGATTAGTGAATCATAGTCCTTGGAAAAATAACGTTCCTCACCATTGTAGTCATATAAGTAATCATTATCATTTGCGCCCCATTGATCAAGATGCATTCCATCAAAGCCGAAATCGTTTACACTTCTAGCAAACTGTTTGTTAATATAAGTTTGCCAAGATGGATTACCTGGATCCTGAAGGTAAAGTCCTGTATTTGCCCAGTCAAAGATAAAACCTTCCTGATCCTGTTGAGAAGGATTGGGAAACTGGGCATTCTTCCGATACAGTCCCCATTCTTTTTTTACACCGAAATCCTGATAATTTTCCCTTGCCGCGTAGTTCATTTGATAAGCCATGGCGGCTGCATTATATTTTTGCGCAGCTTGAACCTGTTGCTTTATGGTAAGCGGAAACAGCATTCGGCCTAATAAATCTTTGTAAACTGTATTTGAACCGATTTCTTCAGTAATAAAATTTCCGTCTTTATCCAAAATCGGTTTCCCATTACTGCCCGTTTTGGAATAAACCGATACGTCATGGCGCCACATCCAATCATAAAATTGGAATCCATTTAAATAATATTCCTGTGTAAGCTGCTTCATCTTTTTATCGCTTTCAACGGCTGTCTCTTTAGGAAACTCCGTCGTATACCCGTAACGTGGATAGTGAGTCCAATCACTGGAGACATCAATTGCAGCGGTTAGCGTTTGATTGGACCCCTCGATTGAGGCTTTTACCATATAACCGCGGAAGTTATCAGCAGGTGGAGTCCAGACGATTTCTAATCCCTTTACATCCCTCTTGACCTGAATATTCTTCTTTCCTTCCGCTACCTTCTCATTTAAATGATAGACGTCCAAGTTAAGTGTACCTTTCCATTCCTTAGATGAATCGAAAAGTAGTGACATTGTCACTTTTTCCCCCGGATTATAACGGGCTTTATCTACTAAAAAGGCTTGAATTGGTTCACTTGGCAGCTGCTTTTTAGCAGCCTCATAAATATTGGGACTTGTGGCGTGAGCTTTTGTCATTGGTATCAACGGCAGAGAAGTTAGAGTCAAGTTTAATGCAACTAAACTAGCAATTGGTAATATTCGTTTCTTTTTGGATTTTTTCATGGCTTCCTCCTTAAATTCTTGAGATATTGTGAACAAAAGACTCCTTTCGAAATGAGATGATAGGTTCATTTTCTTATAGACAAAGGTAACTTGTAACCGTTAACAATACTTTTTTGGTGTCTTTTATTTTGTTCTTTAGAAGTAAACTTGATTTCGATAGTGTTTTATATTAATAGGTGAGAAATAAAAAACACCAAAAGAACTCCACGAAAAAACCCTGCCAATCAGACAGGGTTAACAAATAAGGATTATTTTATTAAATAAACTCGTGCTTCATATGGCTTCAGGCTAAATGAGGTAACAGGGACTTCTTCATTAACCTCATAGTTGCCAATTAACAGTTCAGGCTTAATAAATTTAATATCATCTGGAAATTCAATTGGTGCATCTTCACCAGAGAAATTACACAAAACCACTAATTTCTCATTTCCTAGTGTCCGCGTATACGCGTAAATCTTTTCATCAGCTTCCAAGATTAAATCGTATCTACCATAGACAATCACCTCATATTCCTTACGAAGTTTAATCAACTTTTGATAGTAATGAAAAATCGAATCTTGATCGGCAACTGCTTGAGCTGCATTGATTTCCTTGTAATTAGGATTCACCTTTAACCATGGTTTCCCTATCGTAAACCCAGCATTTTCACTGTTATCCCACTGCATCGGTGTTCTGGCATTATCACGGCCCTTTATATAAATGGCCTCCATGATTTGATTGTGATCTTCCCCGCCTTCCACCACTTTCTCCATATACATATTGTGGATTTCAATATCGTTGTAATCTTCTATTTGTTCAAAGCAGACATTGGTCATACCAAGCTCTTCCCCTTGGTAGATATACGGAGTCCCTTTCATCATATGAAGAACGGTCCCAAGCATTTTGGCAGATTCAACCCTGTATTCCTTATCATTTCCGAAGCGGGAAACCATTCTTGGTTGATCATGGTTATTTAGATAAAGACTGTTCCATCCTTTACCTTCCAAATCATTCTGCCATTTGGACATAACTTCTTTTAGGTCAGATAACTTCCAAGGCTTTACATTCCATTTACCTCCAGGACCTGAATCCAAATCCATATGCTCAAAGGTAAAAATCATGTTCAACTCTGTTCCTTCATTGTTTGCATACTTTATGGCATCTGCGGTAGTGGCCCCAGGGCATTCACCAACGGTTATAATGTTATATTTTGAAAGAACTTCCTGATTCATTTCTTGCAAATACTCATGGACACGCGGACCATTCATAAAGAAATCTCCGCCCCAGTCGTATGGTTTTCCCCCAGGAGCACTCGGAAGTCCATCCACTTTTGAAATCAGGTTAATCACATCCATTCGGAATCCATCAATCCCCTTATCCAGCCACCACTTCATCATGTCATAAATTTCTTTTCTAAGCGTAGGGTTTTCCCAATTCAAATCAGGCTGCTTTTTGCTGAACAGGTGTAGATAATATTCTTCCGTTGCTTCATCATATTGCCATGCTGAGCCGCTAAAGAAAGAGGTCCAATTATTCGGTTCTGTCTCGTCCTTGCCCGGCCTCCAGATATAATAGTCACGATATGGGTTATCCTTTGATTTACGCGACTCGACAAACCAGTGATGCTCATCCGATGAATGGTTCACAACCAGATCCATCATCAGTTTCATATCACGTTCGTGTAGCTGTTTCAATAGCTCGTCCATATCTTCCATCGTACCAAACTCATTCATGATTTTTTGATAATCACTGATATCATACCCATTGTCATCATTTGGGGACTGATAAACTGGTGACAGCCAAATGACATCCACACCTAATTCTTTTAGATAATCTAGTTTAGAAATAATTCCACGGAGATCTCCGATTCCGTCTCCATTGCTATCCATGAAGCTTCGCGGATAAATTTGATAAACGACACTATTTTTCCACCATTGCTTTTCCATCTTTATCTTCCTTTCTCTTTCAGAAGTTGGTTATCTATTTCCTTGGCTGCAAGAGACATTCCCTCTTTAGCGCCAATTTGGTCAAGGATGATCATCCTAATATATTTTATATAAATTTCTTCAATCTCGGCCCAATTAGCCAAGGGTGGTAATGAAAAGGAATTCTCTAAACCTGCAATATAACTATCTATGTAACCAGCCTCTTTAATCGATTCTTTTATATTCACCCCTTTTGCAGTGGGCATAAGGCCTGTTTTCATTAAAAGCTTTTGTGGCACCGAAGTGGCCATCCATTTGACAAATGTCCAACTAGCTTTCGGATTCGTGGCTCCTTTCATGATGACAAGATTCTCTCCACCAAGAATAGACCCTTTTCCGTTTGTAACAGGAAACGGAACTGAGATAGTATTTTTCATAATTTCTTCAAGCTTTTGAGGAGATTGAATACTATAAAACCAAGGACCTTCATCAATCATTAAATACTTTCCATCGATGACGCCCTCCCAAGTATCCGAATTCCCTGATGCGTTAAAGAGGATGCGTAATTTCTCTGCGGCTTGAATACTTTTGGGACTGTTTAAATATCCTTCTGCCTTTTTTAAATCGGGACTTAGTATTTTCCCGCCAAACCCATAAAAGTAAGGCAGACTTTCCCAAGCCGTATATCCAGTCAGACCTATACGGTAGTTGTTCTTGAGAATCAAATCCAGTAATTCATCCATATTACCAGGAGGATTAGTATATCCAACATTTTTAAGGAGCTGGCGATTGAAAATGGCCACCTTCGTATTAGTATTAAGGGGGAGGCCGTAATATTTTCCGTTAAGAAGGTTTGATTTTAATGGTGCCTCAAGAAAACCTTCCTTTACCTGAGTAAAATCATTGAAATCACTGACAGAATAGATTTGTCCCATCTTTGCAAAAAATGGAACCCATGAAATATCCATACGGACGATATCAGGAGGTCTCTTGGCTGATGCTCTTGCTAGAAGTGTCCACTTTAATTGTTCACCATATGGCTGACGGACAGGCTTGACATCAATATCGGGATGCTGTTTTTCAAATAGAGGAATGACCTCGTTTTCAAATACTTTTGTTTCCTCTTCACTATAAGTATGCCATACAATAATTTCTTCCTTCTTTTTGTCCGCTTTTGAAAGAGAATGGCTTCCATACATAATCGATTGGTTATTACAGCCTGAGATAAACAACAATCCTGCTAATACGATTCCTAAAAGCCTCCAATTCAAAACCAGCATCCTCCTTCCGTATCAGATATGTCGAAGTTTCAAACTTAAAATGGACTCTGATTTTTTGAACGGAAATCAATTGGTGTTGATCCTATTAACTTCTTAAATAGCTTGCTAAAATACTTTACATCGTTAAACCCGGATTGTTCTGCCACTTCATACACCTTTAATGAGGTATTTTCTAATAGTTCTTTTGCCTTCTGTATCCGTAGATTCATCACATAATCGATAAAATTTTCACCGATTAACTGTTTAAACAAGACACTAAAATAATTGCGGCTGATATGGACATGACTGGAGACCAACTGCAATGTCAGTTCTCCTGTATAATGACCATGAATAAAATCAAGAGCTTTTTGCATGATAGCATTGTCAGCATGCGGATGATGACGCTTTTGCTGGCCCAACTCGACATATTCTTCTATCTGCAGCAGCAGTGTACTCTTGATTTCATCTAACGTTTCTATCTTCTTTATCTGCTCATATTTTTCCATTAATGTATCAAAATCCAACTGTTTCATGAACAGATGGCCGAAAATCTCACAGGCATCATTTTTTATTTCCATTGGAAGAGCCATTTTCGACTCCCATTCTTGAAATCGGTTCGTTAAAAAGTCCATTAGTCTTTGTTTGTCATAAGGCAATAGAATTGGATGTAGCCACTCAATATCCAGTGAAGTCAATTTTCCCGCTTTAAATGATTCATAGCGGAATATAGATTCATTTGAATGAAAAAACCTTTGTTCAGAAGCTAATCGACTTCTTTCAAAACCCTTTTTTACAGATAATAGATCTTGAATCATTTCGAAGCCAACCGTAAAGCTAGAGTTTGTTTCCTGTTCGAGTTCCTCTTTTAATTTTCCGATAACCACATACGGATCTACTTTTGTGTTTAATAGAAAAAACATTTGATTCTCATTTACTGGAAAACAAATTCCCTCATCCATATTGTTATAAAAATAATTCTGAACATCTTCTAAAATCATTGTTTTATATAAAAAACCATACTGTTCTTCTAACATATCATTATGATTAAGTGTCATGGTTGACAAAAGGAATGGTTCCTTTAGCCAGCTCACTTTCTGATGGAGTTCCTCAGAAGAAGCGTCCTCAAGAATAACTTTTTTAATAGCCTGCTCTAAACTTTTTCGTTCCCTTATAAAAGTGGTTTGATTCACAAGTGCCAGTTTTTCTTCGACCATCCGATCCATTTTGATCATATCCACACACTTCTGAATTAGCTTGGTGAAATCCTCTGGTTCTAAGGTAGGTTTTAATACATAATCTACAGCACCTAACTGTAAGCCTTCCCGAACGTAATCAAAGTCGGTATAACTGCTAACGAGAATCACTTTTAACCGGGGAAAAAGTTGGAGCATTTCCTTCATTAATATAAGGCCATCCATAACAGGCATTTTAATATCTGTAATTAATAAATCAAGGGTTATGCCCTCTACTGCTTTAAGGGCTTCCTCTCCGTTTGGGTAATCTCCTACATAATGAAGGCCCTCCCTTGTCCAATCAACAGAGGCCTTTAAACCATATCGTATTACTGGTTCATCATCTACTACCATGACGTTATACATGCTTTCCACCCCCATCTTTAGGGAATAATTCTAAAGTAACCAAAGTCCCATGTTCTCCACTTTTAATCGTTACAGTTGATACTGGTGAAAAATAAAGCCGAACCGAATCGTACACATGATTCAACCCGATACCTAAAAATGAATTTTGGGTTTCCCCTTTTCGCCTGATTTGGTCTAATCTATCTTTTTGAATTCCGATTCCATTATCATGTACTTCAATTTTTATACCATTGTTTAAGGTACTTGCTTTAATCGATATGTTTCCAGATTTCCCAGTAGGAACCAGGCCATGGAAGGCTGCATTTTCTACAATAGGTTGAATAAGCATCCTAGGAATAACAAATACTTCGGTTCCTGCTTCGATATTCAGCTGTAAATCAAAAGTCTGATCATAGCGGATTTGTAGAATAACAAGGAATCGTTCAATAATTTCTAACTCTTGATGGAGCGTGACAAAGTTACCATTCTTCCCCATGCTCGCTTCAAGCAAACGACTTAATGCAGATAAAGCGGTATTTGCTTTATCTGTTTGCTTAAATTGTACAAGCCATCGGATGGTAGTAAGGGTATTAAATAGAAAATGTGGATTGATCCGATGTTTAATTGCCCTTAGTTCAGCTTCTGTTTTAAGACTTTGCTCCTCTTTTACTTGCTCCAGTAATTGATCAACTTGTTTCGTCATCTGGTTAAATTGGTCACTCATCAACCCAATCTCATCATTTGAATTAACTTCGGAGCGAACTTTAAAATTCCCTTTTCCGACCTGCCTCATTTGCTCCGTCAGTTTTTTTATCGGTTTTGTGACCTTATTGGTTGCAATTAAACCAAAAACAACAGCAAATAGAGTAAATAAGATCGAAATTAATATGGTAATTTGCTGGAGCTTTGTCAACTCACCCGTAATTTCCTTAATAGGCACAATCCCCACCAATGACCAGCCATTCGACAATGGTTGTTTCACTCCATAAAATAGTTCATCATTGTTCTTAAATTCAAATTCATCAGTATTTTTATTTTGAATATGCTTGAACAAATCAGGATTTTCAACAGTCTTGTTGATTTTATCCATATTGGAATCAATCATGATTTGACCCTTGTCGTTAACAACAAAAAAATGGCCTGTTTTTCCAAGCTTTAATTGTTCTATTTTATTCAGGATTGATTTACCGTCCAGATTCACCTGTATATAAGCGATATTCCCCATGTTAGTAAAGTCTTTCATAACCCTAGTGACTGGCAGAACAAGCTCCGTATTCTCACCAGCCCCGCTAAATAAATCATATTGGAGCCCCCGCCAAACGAGGGCCCCATCTTTCTTCTTGGATTCCTGAATCCAATCGAAATCTACGAGATGATATTTGCTCAATTTAACAGGTGAAAAAGTTCCGCTCCCCCAGCTCGTTCCCTCTTCTTTTAATATATAGAGAATTCGAACAAAGGAGCTTGAAAAAATTTGTGAATTTAAAAAAGTTTTTATTTCATCATAATTCTGTTCTTTATCAATCCGAGAAAGTTGGGGTTCCCGGTCCATTTTGACCATTTCCTGAAGCCGCTTGTTACTATACAGAAGATCCGACATATCACTTCCTACCGACAAAGCGAATGATAGGGATTCAGCCGCCTGGGTAGATGTCTGAAGAGAAGATTCCCTGACATTTTCTTTCACAATGTTAGAGGAAGAGATAAAATAGAATACACTTATGAACGAAGTAGGAATCAATATCCCAATACAAATAGCAAGGATAACCTTCGTAGAAAACTTTTTAATTAGTGGCTTCTTGTTCATATGATCCCTTCTTTTCTTCCATTCATCTGTATTCCATGTTACCGCTTCAATCAATATGGTTCAACCGCGATTTAACTAAAATAGTTATCTATCATTAATTGGTAAATAATTCTTGACTAGTTTGCCTCTTTTTCAATTCAGCTCTCATACTTTTCTCATAAAAATAAGTCGATAGAAGAGCGACCAACCCAGGCAAAATAAAGAGTAATAAAGGTGGAAAGACCATCCACATGATATAAGCAGCTGCGAATATCTCAAAAATCATAAGAAGCCCATTGAAAGGATATTTGAGCAATAACATCATGCTATTGCTTAAGTATGCCTTCAAAGGTAATTCCTGGTCGACAAGAAAACTATAAACGTACAGGAAGAAAAATGGGGTCACAATGGCCAGAGCATAAAAGAAGGTCGCCAATATAGGAGAAAGCCCTGCATAATACCTTATGGATAAGTAAAATACAGTTAATACTGCGGTATTAATAATCCCAAAGATCATACTTTTTACGTATTCCCTTGTGTAATACTTCCAGAAAAACTTAAAAAACGGAAGCTCATCGTAACCTTTTATATATTTTCTTGCCAGTGCCAAGGTTGTCACAGTCGCTGGGATTGCCACAAATGGAAAAAGGATTAGGCCTGTGATGCCCATCATATGAACGGTAGCTACATCAGGTGCCCCCCAGAGATACGCTCCTATTAATATATATGGGACATTTAAGAGCCACCAAATCCCCGTCAGTTTTAGAATCGTATAGAGCGAATTCATCAAATGGTTACTGTGTTGAAATAAGTTCATTTGCATGTCCCCTTAAAAAAGGCTATTCCTTAACAGAACCGATTACTAATCCGCTTGTAAAATATTTCTGTAAAAACGGATAGATTAATAGTACAGGAATTGTAGAAACCACAATCTTCGCGGCATTTAATGTTTGATTTGAAATTTCAGCTACAGCTTTTAATTGAGACACATCTGTAATTTTTGTTACGTCGATGTTTAGTTGTTGAATATATGTTTGCAATGGATAATTAGCCGCTTTGTTAATATAAAGCAAACCACTAAAGTAGTCATTCCAATGACCTACAATTGCAAAAAGTGAAATAGTGGCCAACGCTGGCAGTGAAATAGGTAAATAAACTTTGAATAAGACTTTTAATTTTGTCGCCCCATCCATAATTGCCGCTTCTTCCAATGAACTTGGAATACTCTTAAAAAAGTTCATAAGTAGGATAATGTTAAAGATTGGTACTGCACCTGGCAATACAAGCGACCAAATGGTATCAAGCAATCCTAAGCTCTTTACAACTAAGAACGTTGGGATCATCCCACCGGAAAAAAGCATTGCAAAAATTAATAAATTCATATAAATATTACGTGATCTAAATTGCTGCTTACTTTTTGATAATGGATAAGCCATCAAAATTGTTAACAACATATTAAGGGCCGTCCCTAGGACCACTCTTTCTACCGATATCATAAACGATCTCCAAAACTGTGTATCTCCTAAGAGAACTTTATAAGCACCGACATTAAAATTGACAGGCAGTAACCCCACTTCATTTGCTTGGGCCGCAACTCGGTCGCTAAAAGAGATAGATACCATGTTAAGTAAAGGTAATACACATAGGGCTGTCACTAATAAAAGAGTAACCCAGATACATATATCAGCAATCCGGCTTCCAAGTGGTTTAGAGCGTTTAGATATTTTCAACCCTCTCCCCCATGTAATAGCCATCTGACTGGAGACTGTTTTTGGTTTCATTGGATCTGTCCCTCCTTTTAAAAAATCCTCATGTTTGCAAGTTTTTTAGATAATTCGTTAGCTGATAAAATAAGGACGCAGCTTACCACTGATTTTAATAAGCCAATGGCTGTTGCAAAACTATATTGTTGACCTATGAGACCAATTCGGTAAACATAAGTATCAATGACATCCCCAGTTTCATAGACAATCGGATTATACAAGGCAAAAATCTGGTCAAAACCAGCGTTTAAGATGTTCCCCAAGTTGAGTGCAGTAATCAACATAATGGTTGGTAAAATACCTGGTAAGGTAACATGTAATAATTGCTTAAAACGATTCGCACCATCCATTGAAGATGCCTCATAAAGCCCTGGGTCAATCCCCGTTAACGCGGCCAAATAAACAATGGCACCATAGCCAAAACCTTTCCATACATCGGTTGAAACAATGATACTTCTAAACCACTCGTTGCTCCCTAGGAATAAAATTGGCTTATGTCCAAACGCCTGTAAGAAATTATTTACTGGTCCATGATAGTCAAAAATGTTTATAAAAACGGCTGCTAAAACGGCCCACGATAAAAAGTTTGGTAAATAAACAATCGTTTGAATCGATTTCTTTGCCCATTTCAATCTAATTTCGTTTAATAGTAAGGCAAATATAATGGGTACCAGCGTTCCTAGAATAATCTTACCAACTGCTATCACAAGAGTATTCCTTAGTATCTTCATACTATCTGGAATTTCAAGCATATATTTAAAGTTTTCAAAACCGACCCATTCGGATCCAAAAACACCTTTAGCAGGAACATAATCTTCAAATGCCATAATGATTCCAAACATTGGTATAAAACTAAAAATAATCAAAAAAATCATGCCTGGTGCCAACATTAGATGATACTCCAGCTGCCCACCACGTTTTTTCATGTCCATCGCACCCTCTTCTTAGAATAATGATTTTAAATGGGTACAAATCAAGATTTGTACCCATTTGTAGATTACTTTTCTTTAATGGCTTCCGAAACTTCTTTCGTAATTTCAGTACCGCCTGTTTTCTTCCAGTTTTCAACAAACTTATCAAAGTAATCTAAGTCTTTCTCACCTGTTACAATCTTTAAGAACGCCTCATCTTCTAACTTTGTTAAATTAGCCCATTTTAACTTCATGCTTTTGGTCTGGCCAAAGAAAACTGGATTTACCTCATTTATTTTTGTTTCAGCCATTAACTTACCCGCTACCACTCTGGAATTATAAGCACTCCATTGATTAGCGTCTGCCTTCGCTGGGTCTTTTAAATAATCTGTGATCTTTTGATAGGATGATAGATCATCTAGTGATAATGTTTTAGGATCTTTTTTACCTTCAATGGCAGCATTAATATTTTCATACATTTGTGCTGTTGCATCATTAAAGTTAACCATGATATTTACTGGTGCCCCACGGTCTCCGCCAAATTTAATGAAATCTACTACAGGCTGGTAATTACGGTCTTCTTGACGCAGCTTATCATCTAATGCACTAACTAATTTAGGAAGTACTTCTGGATGTTTAAAACCTTTTCTTACAACATAGAATTCAGATGCCGGGTTTTGTGTATAAGCTGTGATGGTGCCACTACCATCTTTTGAAATGATAAATGGTGCCCATTCAGCATTTGGATTTTTCTGTTTGGCAGAATTCAAAGGATAATCTGGGGTCCACCATGGTCCAAAGTACGCACCTGTCTGACCTCCAATGATCAAATCTTCAATACTTTTACGTACTGCTATTTGAGGATCGATTAGACCTTTTTTGTACCAATCAGCCAGTTTGCCTAACCCTTGTTTTGTTTCTTCTGTAATTGATCCATAAACTACCTTGCCATCTTGTTCAATCCATTGACGCGGGAATGAATCATAAGTTTGAAGGATATTGTCCGCTTGGAACAGTGATCCGTACATTCCACCAATACTTGGGGATAGCGCTAAACCTACTGTAATTCCTTTCCCATTACCACCTGGATCTTTTTGGGTAAATTCAGTTAAGATTTTCTCTACGTCATCCAACGTCTTTGGTCCTTTTAAGCCAAGCTTATCCAACCAATCTTGGCGGAGCCAAAGCATAGTTGGGATGTTTGCATTTTGTGTTGATGGCAGGGCCATTAGTTTACCATCGAATGTAGCAGCTTCCAATGCACGACCATCGTATGAATCATACATATCTTTTACTAAGTCAGAAGTACTTGATTCATACACATCTGTTAGATCGGCAATTAATTCATTATCGACCAACTGACGTAATGTTGCAGCATCAACAGCCATAATGTCAGGTATATCACCTGATGCAACAGCCATGGAAACTTTCTGTTTGTAGGCATCTCCATCTTGTGCCTCAAACTTATTTTTACTTTGAATATTAAGCGTTTCCTTTAAGTATTTTGTATAAGCATTGTCTTCGTATGTTTGTCCTGGAGGTAATTTTGCAATACCAGGTGTGGACTTCCCTACCGTATAATTGACTGTTTCTTTATATTTCCCGAATGGTTTTAATTCTTCTTTGGTGGCTATTGGTTTTGTATCTGTATCTCTAGAAGAACTTGAGCCAACCGAGCATCCTGCCAAAATTCCAAATGACATCATGGTTACTGCAGCAATTGAAAAAACTTTTTTCATGATTGTTTCCTCCAACTCATTGTTTCAAATCAGTTAACTAAACTGCTAGCTTTTTAGAGAATCTTCCCTTAAATCTAATAGAAAAAATTTGCGGTATTCAACTTAGTCCAATAATGTACCGCTTACAAAGCTTCATAAAAATAACACTAGTACAAATGTAATGGATTTAACTTTATCATTCGGTTCCCCCTTACTATGTATTTATAAGTTAATTATGATTCTAAAACCCCATTCAGGAAACCGTTTCCATCATAGAGAAGGTGTCTTATATTACGAACATCTCTACCTCGTTTTCCCATAAAAAGGATTTAGTGTTTTTTATTAAATTTAATAGAGATAAAAAACTCCTTTTTTTATTCGTTTCTAGTAGGAATTGTAAAAAACATAAAATTTTACATAAGAAAAAGCCTCCAAACTATGTAATTTGAAGGCTTTGAATAAACTTAGGTTTCTTGGGGTTCAAATACATACACTTGATGAATGAAATGCTTTAATGCATAATACGCTCTTCTGTAAAACAGTCATTCCATAAAAGATTGTATTTCCTATTTCCCAAGGTCTTGTGGTTATACAAGTAATACTGCCCCAAATAAGTAAAAGACCGCCGTAGCGATCTTGACTTTAACTCCCATATTTTTAGTAAGATGTGTTTTTAAAAATGGGCAACGCTTACACGTTACCCCTTTCTTTTCTAAGCTTTTTTTATTTTTAACATCGAGTTAGCATTTTTCTGAAATTCATATGGTACTTTGACTTCTTCAACCATACAGCCATTGTCAGTCAAATAACCTATTATTTCATCTAATTTCTCGTATCTGTTTCCCTGTAAATCAACTAAAGGAAAAATTCGAACTTCCTCTTTCGTTATCCTTAAGAACTCAGTTAACGGTTCGATGTGAATTGATAATCTAAACGATCCGCATACATAAATAGAAAATGTGCAGATAGAAGAATATCAAATTGTTCATCCTTAAACGGTAAAATAGGTAGAGGAACGGGAATGTATCTTTCTCTGGATTCTATCATATGGTTGGTACAATCTTGTAAGGCACTTAAACGATTATTTCTAAGTCCTTCTATATCCTTGAAATAATCCCATTTATAATTGTTATGGGCTTTTTCCATATGCTCCATCGCGTGTTCAATATCCTGAAGACCTTTATTTTTTAGGTCTTCACCTGAGTGATAATAAGCAATATCGCACGCTGTTACATCTAAATCTGATTTGTTACCAACAGCAGTATATGAACAAGCTCCTGCTGGACAATCAAATATTTTCTTTCCTTTTAGTTCTTCCTCTGAAAGAGAAAACATATCAAAATACTCTTCGAATGTTCTCCCAATAAAAACAATTCTTTCTAAACCGAACTTTATACTCTGCTCTACATTACTCAACTAAACTCACCTCATCAAAAAGCATTACATTCCCAGTTTCATAACCAAGTTGGTTCCTATAATTATTTTGCTGTGACCTTTAAATTATCCTTGAATTGTAGGTTTTGCCAAACCCTCAGTTTGTTTGAAGGCCATAAATCGCTCAAACATTTCAAACAGAGTCATCTTTTGCTCAGTTTGTTTGAACCGTTTAATATTCTGATTACTTCTTGAACCTTTTCGCTGAGTTTTCCTTACGGGTTGCATAAAAAAATCCACCCTTCTTACAAGAATTTGGTGGATTTGACACACTGGTACACACAAAATCAGTCGCACTTGTACTATGTAATTTTTAGAAAAAATACTGGTGACTTTTTAACTTTAACTCATTTTTCAAACAGTCGGTAAAACAAAGATGAAAAACAGTCGAAACCCTTGATATATCTGGGTTTAGTTGGCGGGACTGCGTGGGAATCGAACCCACCAGACCTGGCACGCAGGTCTCAAGCAGTTTTGAAGACCACGTAATACAATCCGCTTAATCATTCCGTTCAATCAGCGTTAACCTCAACGTTCAATCAACGCTTTACACAGTTTTCGGTCAATCACCGTTACAGTTTTCGTTCGTCCTTTACGGTCTTATAATAGTTGAAAGGTAGCGAAAATGTCAAGATTCGAAAACCGTACGCCAACGATGTCCGCAAATATAAAAATTTTGAATTCGCTAGTTTGCATTTACACAAAAAGTATAAAATTGTAAAATTAACCAAAAGAGTGTTGGAGGGGATTCGCATGTCAAACGCATTAAAATGGGCGGGCTATTTCGCCATTATTACCGGAATCATCATCGCCATTTACCTTATTACTTCGTTAAAGGTAATCGACATAAACGCAATTGACTATCAATCACCGCACCCTTATCGCTGGCTATACGCTTCCCTAGTCCTCGCAGTCACAATGCCAACCGGTCTAATGTCGGTCGCTGCCTCGAGCAGTCGAAAAGAAATTCACCGACTACACATACGACGCGAAAGAACGGAAAAATGAATCGTATTGGCGTACCTGCCGTGGCTTTTTTAGCTGAAATAGTTACTCTCGGTTTTCTTGGTTTGAAATATCCTATTTCGTTTCACCCCAATAAAAAACACCCGATTATTCGGATGCGTACTTAATTATTCCATGTAAATAAACCGAGTATTCTCGCTGTATACACTCTCTTAACTTGATTTTTCCTTCACTTTCTAATTCTCCAACCCATTCTTCAATCTTTTTTTCATCTTCTTTTGTAGCCTTAGGAATCTCTGTTGAAAAGAAATTACCTCGACTTGCTTTGTGTAGATTTTTTAATAAACCAACTTTATTCATTGGGTCATCCCCTTTATCTATAATTTTCGACATAAAGGAGGTTTTCTCCTTTGATACCAATAATTTTCTCGAGTTTTCTTATTCAG
This sequence comes from Neobacillus sp. KR4-4, assembly GCF_042136325.1. Lineage (NCBI taxonomy): Bacteria > Bacillati > Bacillota > Bacilli > Caryophanales > Bacillaceae > Neobacillus > Neobacillus sp. KR4-4. The sequence goes on along the minus strand of NZ_JBHHJU010000035.1, from coordinate 17,863 downwards.
CTAACGAGTGCTTTGTTAAATAAGATGTCATCAAAAAATTCCTTTTTCTTTTGGTAAATTATCAAGGTTATTGTATAACAGATCTTTAAAAAAGAGTAGGTCGTTAAACCCACTCTACAAAACTAGGCAGCCGTAATAAGCCAGCTTTAGTTAGATTTCGGTATTTCACACGTAAACCAATCGGAGCAATATACGCAAAATCATCTGTTTCCTTTATGATTGGAGCGCGATACACTTTCGCTTTTTCACGCGTTAGCACACCGAGTTCCATCACGCCCATGTATTTTCAATCAGTGTCAGCTAATTGCCAGCCGAAATCCTTCGGTTGCTTACGGTAGCCAACAACGATTATATCAGCGTACTGGTAATTGATAACCTTCAGCCAGGAGTGCGATCTCTTGCCGACTTCGTAACGTGAATCTTTGCGTTTTAGAACAATTCCTTCGAGGTCTTGCGTATGTACAAACCCTAATTTATTAAAGGTAAAAGAACTTATGAAGAAATAGTTAGTAAATATCCTGAATATAAGTAGTCTTTTACAATATTAAACAATTTATTGTTGTATCTTCTCGTAGAAAAGGGAAATAAACTTGTACATAGGGCTTCCTTCGGGAAGTCTTTTTTTTTGTAAGCAATATTAAATAAAAATAACATAAAAAAAGGAATACAGCCACCGTTTAAGGTGACTGCTTAATGAGCGAACACTTAATTTATCAACTTTTTTGGCAAGTAAGATATGTATAAAAAATCTATCATTGAATGCCTCTTTAGATATTAAAATAAAAAATAAAATGTCCATTTTCTTTTAATTTGAGGAATTAAGACTCTGATTTCATTAATATTTAGGTAAATAGTTTCTTAGACAATTCCAGATAGCTTTTCATTCTCCATTTTAATAAATAATTCATTGACCTTTACATGCGACGGAAGCAGCGGATGATGGCGAATGATGTGGACTGTTTTTTGGACACCATCCATTAAAGTTTTTCCTCCCTGTAACCATTCACTTACCGTACCCCTAGGAAATTCCGGCTTGGTATTACTAAAAAGATAATCCAGTGTTTGAATCTTATCCTTTAATTTTTTGTTTTTATTAATTTTGATCAGTATATCCTCAGTGTTCTTTTGATAATCATCTGTGAAGGCAACAACGATTTCTTCAACATTTTCCTGAAAGACCGTAATGATTATGTCCCTCACTAATTCGTCGAAGGGGTGTGAAATGACCAGTTGATTTCTTTGCAAGATAATCATATTTTCCTGATTGTTGGTTTCTTCTTTAATAAAACGTTCTAATTTATGATCCATACCAATCACATATAGTACTTTTTTCTTTTCATCTCTAGACATCAAATTCACCTCATTATTAATTTGTATTGTACTCTAAATAAGATTCTGATGCTTTCCTTTAGAAAAAGATATTTAAGCCTTGAATATATCCTTTTATTTCTAACATAATTTGCTTTGCAGATTGCTGGAAAGCTTAAAGACCATTGATCGTTCTCCAGTATGCGTACTAATATCGGTGTGAAAACTAATTACTTCTTCGCCTGTTATCGTTAAGATAATTTCCTTTAAATCAGCCAGACCGGATTCCACTAAACTGTTGCGATATTCTTTTACTGATAACAATCCTTCTTTATCCCGACATACTTCATATTCTGCAGGAGTTAAAATAGCTCCAAGAATCACAATCACCATATCCCGTAATATATCTGATTTAACTGATACGGAGCCTCGTCCAAGATAATTTTTCTCCCAATGTGTTAAAGCTTTGCTTATTTCAGCTTCAAGAATTCCTTTTGATTTTTCCATACCGATTCCTTTTCCTTTATTCAAAGTTACATTCATAGATGGCCAAACATTGCCTATAATATTCAAAAAACAATCTATTTTATCAACGTAACACTATCTTTTAGAAAGCTATTTACCATTGCTTTAAGAACTGAAAAGAAAAGCAGCCCAATCAAGCACATTATATAAAAACCAGGAATTGTTAAGACCAACTCTCCCAGTGTCCTTCCGGGTCAATGGATGCAAGCCGAATCCATCCGTTTTTCACTTTTTGCTGAAAGGCATGATCGTGATCGAGCATCCTTTTTACATATTCCTTTGGCGCTTGGATGACCACCAGCAAACGTAGTGGCTCATGATATGCCTCTTCATCTGATTTCATCACAGATTGCCAGGGAAGTCCGGATAGTAAGTCACTAGCGTTCCCTTGCATGACCCCGAGCCCAGCTGTCAAGGTTTGGGTTGTTTTATTCCCGCTTCCATAATAATGAGGGGCAACAGTAGATGCATAATATTGCAGGTTAATCCATTGAGCTACCGTTGCAGGTCCGGAAATAATGTTTGCTAGAATATGACCGTTTTTATCCTTCTTCCAGTTATAATTATTGAGGAAAACTCTTCCACCCAGATTGCAACCTTGGGTCAGCCAACGTTCCCCGATGATAAACGCAGCGTTGCGCGCTAAACCCCATTCCGGACGCACCTCACTCCAATCTTCTGAAAGTCGTTGAGCCTCAGCCGTTGGACTTTTAAGATGGGGTCCGATATTTGGCAATTGCGGAATCCTCTCAGAATTGGCTTCCTCACTCACCTTTGGCAACTCGGCCTGGACACGATTAAATGCTTTCTTAGCTTCATCTGATAGTTCTGGAATGTAAATCCAACGCAATTCATCAAGTGTGGTAATATGCTCAGCAGCTGCAAAAACAGTATCTTTAGGAATAATTATTCCCTCTGTTTCGAGGCTCTTCCTTACGTTTGGCAGATTGCACAATGCTGCCAGCACTCTTGCATTGAATCCGCTTGAGGCTCCTCCACATGCACCGCAGTCGAGTGCGGAACTATATGGATTGTTCGTGCTGTGACTTCCATGGCCGCAAATAACCACTAGTGGTGCAAAATGATCGGTGAGCCCCATCATTATTAGTGCCTGCCTTACGTAGTGTACTTTTTCTTTCACCGAAAAGCCAGTTGGCATAGCTTTTTCAAATGTTTGCGTATGGTCAAGCAAGAGTTCCGTAGATGGTTTATGTAGCCATCTTTCGTGCAATTTCCTTAATGTCCGGCCTGCACTCCTAGGTACAAAGCTGCGAGCGAGAGATTGCAAGCTGAGCCAAGGACCGCTAATTTCCGGCAATACCATACTGGAAATCAGATTATGTTTCATCGCATTAAATGTATAACCTATTGAATTGACTGCATGATGCCGTTGTTGATAGGATTCAGACTCCGGTGAAAACTCTTGTATTTTGTATTGTGGTTTAAACATTACAGGCAAAGAGTTATGCGTATGGTTACTGCCAAGCTCGTAGGTTTCTATCGGTAATCCGAAAAAGCCTGCTGTTCCAAAAGTCTTAAATTCTCCTCCTTTTTCAAGTTTGCGGCGAAAAGGCTCTGAACGAACATCAATACAAAATACAAACTGAGCCAGTGCTGGCTTTATGTTTTCACCCTCTTCTGCCGTCTGTTGGGATATAAGCATCTTCTTTAATTGGTCCTCATATGTTTTTTCCCATGCTTCAAGCCATAGTCGATTGCGTTGAATCTTATCAAAACGATATGCAAAGGTCAAACATGCCTTTATTTCTGTAGACGATAACTGAGACCAAGCATTGATTGACAGGTTCCCCCATTCGGCCCAGGCCGTAATCAATGGTTCTAAATGTACTTTATTATTTCTTTTTTCAGGCAAGGGAAGAAAGGGTTTAACTAAAGCCCATTCCATCGATATTCGGACGGCTAGATACTCAAGTAGTAGCGAACTTTCTTCGGTCGATTGCTGCGAACGCCAAAGCATCATGCCACTCCAGCCCGGTAATGCAAGGAAATGGCCTTCAAAATATTCTTGAATTTCTGAAAATCGAATTTCTAGTGCGAACAAAACTTCCATTAATGCAGCATCAGCTTCTTCCGGCAAATCACTTAATTGTTTACGGACCTTACGGCTAAGTGCCGGGTCGTGCTGGACTAATTTCCGCCACGCACGATAGAAACCTTCTTCACGATTTGGCATCGACCAGACAGCTTGAGACTCATCAAGAAACAATTTACACCACTTGATAATATTGCAGTTAAGATCGTGAGCTGCATTTACCCTTCCCAGCTGTTCCAAGCGTTGACTATAGGTTTTGACCGAATGTTTTTCGGTCATTTGGGATGTAAAACGGTTTAGTTTTCTTGCCATACTTTTTAACTTAGGTTCTTCCATAGTGCTGGAAGGTAGTTGCTTTTGCATTAGTGCAGCTCGGCAGAACCGCTCTGCGACCTCATACGGCAACTCCAAAGATTGTGTGTTTAGCCAATGTTGAAGTCCATTTTCTAAAAAATCCTGATGAATCTCGCCTCGTTCCCAAGCAGATTGAAATACGGAGTCATTGGGATAGATATCTATATCACAAGTATCTTTGAGCCAGTAAGCCGTTTTTTCAAACGTTTGTCCCTCCAAGCCTACCCAGGGGTTACGTGCTGCAAATGTGTTAATTGGCCCGAGCGGTACAATAACCCTGCTGGCGGATTTCACTAAGTCAATAAGATTAATATCAAGACTACCAGGCAGCTTTTCCCAATGTAATGTTTTTGCTAATGTTGTATTCATCGTAAATGACCTCCTCTAAAGAATGATTGTGTCAAATACTTAGGATGACTTTCTATCAAATTATTTTGAGGCTCACCCAATCGTACAAGCCAAAGATAAATAACAAAATAGGCAGCTGATGAACGATTACGAGCAAGCCATACACCTACAGCACTTCCGGCCAATAAAATAATCAGAAGGAAAATTGCCGCCGGTTCCGGTGGTTGCATTCCCTTCGGGATTGAATTTTGTAATACACCATAAAAAGCATCATGTACGAAATGATATACAATTGCCGCTACTGCAAATAAAGAAAATCCTGCAATCCGCGCGATATGTCCAGAACCAGAAGCCACGAGCTGGGTCCAGGCTAATGAAACTGACCACCCTAAGGTAAGAGCGCTTATGATTTGATAATTCTCTCCAGATGAAGATAGCCAAAGACCAATTGCCACCAGGAGGCCTAAAATCCCTCCTGTGATTGTCCATAATAATGACAATGGCTGGTTTGACCCTGATGTTGGCTTCTTGTGATGTTGAAGCGTAGAGCCAGCCTGTAAGAAAAGAGTTGACTTAAATAGACCATGTAAGACAGCGTGGATAATCGCAGCCAAAAAAGCACCTAATGCACATTGGATTAACATAAACCCCATCTGTGCAATCGTAGACCCAACAAGCTGTCGTTTATAATCAACCTGGACCAGCATAATTCCGGTACCTGTCATGACTGAAACACTAGACACTAAAAGTAAAACGATTTGGGGAATATCTCCACTAAAAAGCGGAGAGAACCGAGTCAAGATAATTCCGCCAGCATTCACTAATCCCGCATGCATTACCGCGGATACAGGAGTGGGAGCTACTACTGAATTCAATAGCCAGCGTTGGAAAGGCCACTGTGCTGCCGGAATTACGACAGCCAAGATTAGCATCAGACTAATACAAGTCCTTTCCCATAAATCAAGCTGTGTAAGACTGTTTTTTGTGAGGACAAACGACAACTGCCAATGCCCAGTGGATTGGGTAACCCAGATGACAACTCCAAACAGTATAAGCCAGCTTATTGCAAATAGTCGTCCTGATTGTTTAGCTGCGTTTCTAGCAACACTCCACTCCTTTTTTAATCTTATCAGTAGTGTTAGCCCCAGGAGTGTAACCCCCCAGCAAATCAGCAACAGGCGAAGATCATTACTTAGCCAAACAACTGAATCAGCAGTAGTAGTAATAGTCAGCAAGGCAAAATATTTTCGATAGGAACGATCACCAAGGAAGTAACGAACAGAATAGCACTGCACGATAAAACCGATGGTAAGGACAAACAATACCAGCATCCATGATAAGGAATCAAGCCACCAGGGCCCATAAATTATGGTCTCCTTGGTAGTAACAAGGACCATTAGGGCAGCCAGTGGAGGCAACAATGTGATACCGATGTGAAGCCGAACAAAAGACAGTGGAACCCTTGGATATAACAGGAACAGTGCACTAAGCACCGATATCGCAAGTAATACAAAAAATATTTCTGGCAGGGAATTTAACATTTTACTTCCCTCCATCGGTGGATAGAATAAACCAACATTATGAAAATATGACTTTGACCGATTTCCTTCATTACGCTGCATTCCTTTCTGTTTTATAAAAAACAAAAAAACCGACAATTTTTAAGCATAATGGTCAAAACCATTAGACTTTGAAAATTGTCGGTTTACTTTTAACTGGCCATTCAGGCCTTTTAATAGTCTACCTAATTATGTAATATAGTATTCATACCTAAAGAGGTATATTTACAGATTACCCTTTTGTTATAGATTTACTTTTTCATTGAATCAATAGATAGTTATTAACCTTATGCTAAAGTAATCTATTTAGTTAGGGAAACATTTAATCAATTTATTTATGAAATGAATTTTACTATTAATGAAAAATTATGTCAAGTTGTAATTTGGTTCAAACTTACTGGGTCTCCGAGTAATTCATCCTATCCATTTACTTTATTCAGAGTAAATCTACAAAAACCTTGTTAAATCAACGTTTTTGGCGGGACTGCCTGGGAATCGAACCCAGCTGGGTTGGCACGCAACCCACGGCAGTTTTGAAGTTTGCTGTCACCTGTTTTTCTGGTATCTTTCAGTTACCAAAAATGCCTTTAAATCAAGCTTTTCTGCCTTCTTGTATTTTCTTGTGTTTTCTAATTTTTAAAATTTGGGCACCAAGCACGGCACCTGAAATGGCACCAAATACATTAAGTCCCTATATTTTGTTCTTTTGTACTTAAAGACTAATAAAAATCCAAAATCTTCTATAGTTTTTAATTTAGATTTTAAAAGGCTAATGTTTAGCCTTTTTTTATTCGTACCCTTTTTTGACTTGGTAAGCAAATACTTCATTCCAAAAAAGAAATGGAAAAGTGGACAAATATTCCCTTAATCTTTTTTAAATGTATACTGATTATAAGAACGTTAAAAGGTACTCAAAAAAGGTGAGAGATATGAACTTAGAGATAGAACTTAAGAAAAAAATAATTTCAAATGTTGAGGAGCTGGTTTCTCTAAAATGTAAACAAATCCAATCTGATTTTAAATTAAATATGATTGAGTTTAATTTGGATGATCCAGATTTAAAACAAAATTTATCAAGGATAAGCAGTTCCGCAGGAATATATTTTTTTGAGGCAGATATGAGCAAGTTTTATGACTCTAGAATTGACAGTATGACGAAAATAGATTCTAAGATAAGAGATAATTTTCTATCAGGACTAGAGGATATATGGCAAAAATATAAAAAAGGTAATACTCCTTCATTTTCAATAAAAAAAGCAAAGAACTTCTTCAATCTGAGGAGAAATCTTAATTCATTTAAAAATGGTTGGGTTCCGCTGTATATAGGAAAAATAAATAATAGCGATGCCAACGAGGATGTTCCAAGAGGAATTAATGGAAGAGTATTAGAACATATTTTTGGAACAAGTAATTCAGGGTAACTTATAGTGAATTAGCCGGATACGAGGACGATAATACCTATTGGGTAGTTACATTATTTGAAAAACAGTTAAGATTACAATTGACTCCAATAATCGGAAAGCAATAAAAAAATCGGTATTAAAAGGCTAAGTTAGTTAGCCTTTTTTTTGTATTTATTAAACTTACTTCTTTTTTAAATAAAAACGTTCTCCCCAATCTTTATATTTTAGCCCTACTATATTATTCCACCTGCGTTCTTTATTGAAAATTGGTTTATATCTCTGAATTAAAGCATATTCTAATAAACTGTTCTCCCTTTTACTATTCCCAAGGTAAACAGTAATTGAAAATATGCGATTCCAAAATTCACTCGAACCTAAATGGAAAGAAAAACGATTAATTATCTGTCCCCTACCTACATAGAGGCATTCATCATTTTTTCCCCATAAAACATAAACTCCCACCATTTTTCGTGAAATTTTATTAATTCCCACAAAGTCATTTTTTACCAGCATATTTTTTTTCCTCCTTGGCATTTTTTAGATTATACAGGTAAAAAACCTAGTTTTATTAATTCTCACTAAATTATAGGGAAAGCGTTAATGGTATAATTATCCTAAAAAAGATTGGTGAAAAAATGACTACTGTTTATATAAAGTGGTTTGGTCCATATAACCTAAAAGTTTTTATCTTGTAGATATCTCTCAAAACAATGGTATTTATGCAATTTATAGAATTTATGGTAGCAAAGAAACTTTTATTTATATTGGCAAAACTACGAGAAGTTTCTTACAGAGGATCAATGAACATTATAATGATTGGCTTTTTGCTGTAAGAGGACAAATTAGGATTAGAATTGAAATTCTAACATTTCCAATTTAAGAAAGGTTTACTGATAAAAAGTTATCAGATGTTGAATCTCTATTAATTCAATGGCATAAACCCATTGAAAACACCACATCTTCGGTTTTTTATCGGGGTAGATTTAGTTTAGAAGTGATAAATCAAGGACGAAGGGGTTCAATAGATAAGAAAATATCAACTTTAGAATTAATTTGGGCATAAAGACTAATTGCTTTATTTTTTTAATAAGGTTCTAATTGTGGTTTTCTTATAAAAATATGGACTTTTGAACAAACATCTATTTCACCTCTTGAGTATTTTATCAGGATATATACTTATAGAAGTTCATAAAAGGTTGGAAAGTGAGGTAAAGTTATCTAACAAAAAAAAGGCCATTTTAACGGCCTTTTGAATTAAAATTAGAGCGTATAGCTCAGCTGGACATTATAAATTTGATTTACAATATAATTTAATCTCTGTTTCAATATTTCAATAGTCGTATTCTTTTCTTGAATTTTTGAAACATAGTTATAGAAGTAATCTTCCCATTCATCTTGATCAGCTAATGATAATTTTACATTTTGTTTTTTCAGTTCCTGTAAAAATTCTATGAATGTCATTAAAGAAAAGCTCTCGAGTTTCTTAGTCACTTTCTTTATCCCTAAATTTTCATTAATTCTCTTATGGAATTTTCCAATTAATTTCGTATTTTCATTTGTAAAAGTTATCAATTGTTCAACTATATATACTAATTCTTTAATTTCTTCTTCATTTCCTTTTACAATAGGGATTTTATTTAGATTTGAAGTATTGTAACGGTAATAACCCCCTAATTTTTTAGGACAAATTGAATTTAGATGCTCTGTAATTAATATTGAATTCAATATTCCTAATAAATAAAGTAAAGGTACTTCATTGTTTATAGGAATAATACCTGGAACGTTAGCACCATTAAAGATAGAGTCTTTTTCCAAGAGTCCTGCTTTTGCTATCGTATCAATCCCTTTAAAAAGAATTTTCTCAACTTTGATATATTCCATTGAACTTGGTCTTACAAGAACATACCATTTATCTTTCGCATATAATTTACGACTGTCTTTTCTCTGTTGTAATTCTTCTTTAAAGTTAAGTAAATAATTATATATATTAACGTATTTTTCTCTTAATTCTTCTTCTTCAATAAAAATAGAACTCTTTTCATCTGTTTCTTTATATGGATAAATAATATAAGTCTTTGGATTTACGTATCCAAATTGTTCTATTTCTTCTCCACGGTATGCATAAGGATACAGTAGTTCCTTCTCTAATTTGTATTTATTAATGGTTTCTTCCGCCACAACAAAAACTTTATCCATTCCAGTAGTACAACCATAGAGGGCTTTTGCATAATACTCCATATCTTTGAAAGTAATTTTATTTTTCTTTAAATGCTTAACAAGGTCAAATGAGTTAAAATTCCAGGCACTTTCGTTCAATGAGTTTATTTCAATAGTTCTAAATTCGGTTTCTTGTATTGAAGTTGGACTTAATTCATTTATTTTTTTATAAAGTAATTCTTCAGCCTTGTTTTTTCTAATTAAGAATATTGCAGGATAAGTGTCAGCATCACCAAAAACAGGTAATGATCCAAAATCTATAATTTTTTGTATATACCCTTCTGATAAGATTCCCCTTAGTTTTTTACCGTAATCCGTTTGCATCCATTGGGAAGAAGAAATATAACAAAGGTTTCCATCTGACTTAAGGAGCTGTAATCCTTTCTCAAAAAATAAGATTGAAATATCCAATTTACCAATTGGAGTTCTATACTTCTTAAAAAAATAATCAACAATTTTACTTTCTAAATTTTGAACTCTGACATAAGGCGGATTACCTACAATAATGTCGAATCCTCCTGCTGCAATAATATGAGCAAACTCTTTTTTCCAATTAAAAGGAACATTGTTTGTAATATCTTCATCGCTTACAAGCGAATTTCCCCATCTAATATTTTCATCTAATGAAGTTAATGGGTCTCTTTTATTCGCCGTTTTAAGCCATAAAGAAAGTTTGGTAATTTCAACGCTTTCTTTATTTAGATCCACTCCATAAAGATTATTTTTTAAAATATGTTTATCAAGATCAAATAATCGTACCTGTCCTTGTTCTAATTCTGAAAGATGATTATTAATTTCTGTTCCTATTTTAAATAGATAATCAAAAGCAGCATTTAGAAATGCTCCCGAACCACAAGCGGGATCAAGTATCTTAATATCTCTAATTACTTGTTGAAGTTTTGTATAGAAATCAATATGAACTTCAACTTTTGTTATTTTTTTTATCCTTTTGCTATTTTTTTTCTTACGATACTCTATAAAATCATCTTCAGTTAATTCAGGTAAATCTTTTTCGCCTAATTTTCTTCTTTTTTCCTCTATCCATTCCCCTATTGTATTTTCAACAATAAATTGAGTAACAAATGTTGGCGTGTAAAAGATTCCATCTTTTTTTCTCTTACTCTTATTTTTATCAAATTCTTCTCCGCGTATTTCTGATTTAAATTCTTCAATATCAGAAATAGATTGTTCAAAAATATGTCCTAATAAATTAACGTCAAGTTCCGAATGGAAATCATATTCCGTAATTCTCTCAAATAAAGGAAATATATCGTCTTTAATAATTAAGGTGTCTAATATTTCATCTTCCTTAAATAGACCTCCATTAAATCGGTTGATATTCATAGGAGGATTACCTTTATCTATGGACCTAAACAATCCCTTTAATTGATTCCAGATTTTAGTTTCACTAATATCAAAAGAACTCTTTGCTGCTTGAATAACTTGACGAAATACATTCTCCGGTAACAATTTCGTATCTTCACAAAAGCAAACAAAAATAAATCGGTCTAGAATTTTTTGCGTCTTTTCAAATAAGGTAATTTCATCAATTATTGGATTATTTTCAACAAGGTGAGAATAAAGCTGTTTTCTAACCTTTTTATAATCCTCATAAAAAGTTTCTGAAATCTTTTCCTCTTCTGCTTCATTTCTTACATACAATTCATCTACTTGAGCTAGTCCATCTCGATTAATCAAGAAGTCTCTATTTAGCAAAAAATAAAATTTCTTAAATGCTTCCTCATCAGTTGCTAAATCTTCCATTAAAAATTCTTCGTATTCCGTCATTGTTTGAGAATGGTAAAGACGAATTTCTTTAAAGTTTGACACAATAACCCATCTACAGTTTTTCATTTTGTATTGGTAGCTAAATGCTTGTTCAACCGGAGTTTGGTTATTTTCTCTTTTTTGCTTCTTATCTAAATCAGTTTGAGCATCTTTTAATTCAATGACCACCCTTACGTCTTGGATTGTTTCAGTAAAAAAACCTAAACTGCCATCCGCCTTGGTCCCATCCATTTTGGTTTTCTGCTCTTGTTGTATATGCCATAAATTTCTTCCTATACGATCTTTATAATCCAATACAGTAGTAAAAATTTTGCTTAGAAAATCACCTTGTATGCTTTCCTCCTTAGTTCTTGCTAAATTACTGTATTGAAGGCTATAATTCCACTTTTTAATTGCTTCCCATTTCTCTTCAAAGTGAGAAATATCTTTAACATTTAAAGTTTTTAATTGGTTTGCTAAATATTTACGGTTAAATATGAATTTTTGACTCACTTTATTCCCCTCTATTTTTCCGTGTTTTTTTAAATATATTTTCATTATACAGGAATTAGGTTTAGTCAACATCTGCAAAAATTGAACAAAATAAAAGCCGCATATAGCGACTTCAAATGACTGAATACTCGTCCTTTTCAATTAGAAACTTAAATGATTTTATCAATTTATTTTCTCTTATGGTTTAAACTTTCTATTAATCTTTATACTTAAATATAACAATGTATTAAATTATATTAACTAACAATGCTTTGCATTGCTGATTATACTAAACCTCTTTTTTCAAATGATTCTCTCACACAATCGTTAACAATTTTAGATAGTAAGTTTTGTCTTCCCCCACCTTTTTTCTTAACGAGCGTGGTTATGACTTTATAAATATCTTCTTCCAAATATACACCTTTATAATATTTTTTATGCTCTTTTTTCCCTACAGGCATTGCGTCCAGAACATTATTTTGATTTGTTTTATTTTCAATTTTGCTAGTATTTTCGCCTTGATTTATGCTAGTACCTTTATTTTCATTTTTACTATCTTTTTTAATGTTACAATCTCCTTCATCTACCATTGTTGATCTTATGAATTCTATTTCTTCATTTAAAATACCATCCCAAGGCCCATTTTCTTTATTCATTAATTTAAAATCTCCCTTGTTAAATTCGAATAAATACCTTTTAATTTATTCCACTTCTTAGACAGAACAGTAGGTGTTTGTTCTTCAAAAATAGAGTTTGCACCTGTAAAAGTTTGAGGGATTTTAGTAGAGGCTAACCTAATTCCTAGACGTTCTGATACAGTTCGTATATCTTTTAAAAAATTTTTATGAACTTTAGATCTTGCATCGTATTTTGTAACAACAATACTGTTGATTTTTAGTGCCGGGTTCACGCTATTTTTCACTTCTTGAATTGCTTTAATTGTATTTAAAATTGATAGCATTCCATATCCTTCCGCTTGATAAGGGATAACAATTTGATCGCTGGCGACCAATGCTTGTAATGCAGCGAAGTTTAATGATGGTGCAGTATCAATGAAAATATATTCATAATTCGCTTTTATTGAATCGATTGCAGCTTTTAAATCCAAAGCTGACCTATCATCTTTTTTCATAAAACTATTCATACCTTTACCTGCTGGTATTATGTCTAACTTCTCACTTATATTAATGATCGTTTCCTTTATGTCTATGCCATTTGCCAAGCAATCAAATAAGGTATATTTAATATCTAAGTTTCTGGTTGGAAAAGAAACTACAACGTTTGATTGTCCGTCAGTGTCAATTACTAATGTTCGTTTCTTTTTTGATATTTCCGCTGAAATGTTGACACACAACGTTGTTTTCAAAATTCCGCCTTTATTTGAAACAACTGAATAAACTTTTGCCATAGGTTTTCCCCTTTTACTAATAAAATTGAAAGTAAAGTTACTAGTAAATTGATAGCAAATTTACTTTCAATATCTTGTTTAGATGAATGATTAAATAACCCTCTAAATAAATAAAATAATTATTAAAGCTTTCAGTGGAATGTATTTAGCTAGGGGTGGCCTTTCAACCGCTAGCCTGTTTTTTATTTTTAAAAGGACAGTTTCACTGCTAAAAAACAAAAGAGCCGGCATTACGGCCAGCTGATTTATTTAAGTGGGTAGAATTTATTCCACGGAGTTATTTATTCATTAATTAGGTTTTTTCTCTAAATGTAATGTAAAACCATATTCAAGTGTTCCGTGAAAAACATTTCCTTTTTATAAATTAGAAAGACTCCCTACGGTGCTCTTTCCTGTGAGGAAGGCTGAAAAACGCCTTCCTTATGGTTGAAGCAATCCTTTATGTATTGCTACAACAACAAATGCTGTTCTAAAAGATTTTTGAAGGCGAAGCCGCCCTTGGGTTATGCGGCAGCGTAACTCACCAATGGTTTTGTTTTTAAAAAGGAATGGTTTTCACAGAACGTAAGTTTATTTTTCTCGAGCTGATTCTTCCATCGACAGAAAATTATTGTACGAGATGATAACTCCTCTTGTTTAAAAATGAACTTTCAAGTTCAAAAGAATAAAACTTTTAATATAATAAAAATGGTTTCTAATTTCGCGATTTTGTTAGAAAACCAAAACACAAACGGTAATGCGTGAGGGATAGGAATCAAATAATAATTCATCTATATTCATTAGTAAAAAATCAATTAACTTCGTTAAATAGATTACTATAAGATAATTCTAAGAGGGGGATTTGAAAAAGGTTGATATGACGGGCTTAAATCAACATAATAGGTATTAAAAATCAGAGGTATTTTTGCGAATAGGTATTAAAAATCCGGGGTATTTTTGGTATATAAAGAAGGATTATTTACGCTTCTTTGCTTTTTTTTTCTTTGATTCTAATTGCTTGAATTGAACTCTTATTGCTTTGGTGTATTCGTCTTCGCCATTCTCATCCTTTCTAAACATCAAATCAGGATGAACAATAAAACGATAGCTTTTATGTTGCTTATGTACCATAAATGCACCGGCTTTTTCATATGCATCTACATATCCTTTTATAGTAGTATCATCTTTTATCCCAATAATTTCAGCTAGTTGAGTTTGATTCAAATGGTGTAAAACGAATTCATTTTCTTCTAAAAGTAAATTATCAGCAACACTTAGATTTGGTTCAATTAAGACATTATGATCCGGATTAGCTACTAAATAATAAGTTTGATAGTGAAAGTTCCTTATAAACTTTAATAAAGCACCATATTGTTTATCGTTAAGTTTAGAGCGAACTTCGTTTAATTTATTATGGAACATTTTTGTGAATTTTATTTTTTGGCCATTTCCTTTAGCAGCAGTGAAAAAGTCACTGTTCAACAAATAAAAATTTTCTTTTTTATTTTTCGGATTTTTCTCCCGGATTAAAGCTTCTAATTTTACTAATTCGCCCAAAAGTTTTTTTGTATTACTTTCGCTTTTATTTAAATACAATGATATGTCTTTTAGGTTCATCTTCTCTCCTTCTTTATCACCACTGGTATGAACAAGATAATTCTTGCTTTTTAGTGTGACACAAAAGAAAAGGTCAAGTAATACACTGCATTGAGGTAAACTTAATTCTCTTTCAATTTCCCTATATTTGTTATGAACAACTCTCACAAATGTACCTTGAGTTAGACGACTTGTTTTACGGTCTTTTTTCTTTTGTTTCTCTTTTTCTAACAAATCCTTGTAAGCTTTCGCACTGGTTCCTCGGACTAACCTATCTCCTTCACGTATTTCTTTGGTTTCTCCTGTTACTACATTAAGCATTCTCCAGTCTGATAAACTTTTTTCTTGTTTTTCCAACTTAATTCACTCATTTCTATTTAAAAGTTGTTGCTAATAGAAGAAGAGTGAAGTCTTATCCTAAAAATCATCCAGTTTCTCGAATTTCCGTAAATATAATTTCTTTTTTTTATAATGGGTTGCTTAATTAATTCTTAAATACATTTAATATAAAATAAAATTAATAAGTAAACCTCACTTTTTCGTTGTCAGGGAAAAAGGGTGTGGATACACTTCAGCGTGCAATTACTCACCGGCTCCCAGCTAGTGATTTTTTTGCGTCTTCTTTTTTAATATTTACATTATTTTTTCGGCTTCAAAGATTCTAACAAAACAATAACCAATTGTTTGTCTTTCTCGCTCTCAAATTGTTTCAAAATCACTGTTACCTCATCCGATAAACGTCCAAATCTAATTTGATGCCCACGCATCTGGTCTTTTTTGGGGCGGCCAATTTTTTTCTTCTCTTCCAAATTGATTACTCACCTCTCTTTTTTGACATACTAATTTTTAATAGTGAAAAGTCAACTTTTCATTCTATATTTTTATCGATAAAAAGATTTTCCCTTGAAAAAATTCATTATATTTTTTTAGAGAAAAGCGATTAGCATTGCTGCTGATCGCTTTCGTTGTTTTTTATATAATGTCTTCCCCGGGTAGCTTGATACCTTTGCAAAGCTAAATTTGATTCTCTGGGTTTACTCATAAAAATGACAAATTAGCATCTGGAAAAACTGTCACTATTTCAAATGCTTTCTTTAATTTTTCATTTGTGTTCCCAAATAGAAGTTGTAGCTGTAATGATTCGTTTTTTTGCAGTTCATTTACAACTCCTTCTACCACAATTAAATCACTTTTTTGAGGATTAAAGACTTCTATAAAAACATCTGTAGTCCAGGCACATTTCAAAATTCGAAAAGAAGCCTTGTCGATTTGAATGAAACATCCAATACTATTTTCCATTTCTTTGGTTGTTGCATTATCGTGATCAAGCACGGCACGTACATAGATATGTTGTTCGGTTACTTGGAATTCCCAAGCATATATAGTTTTTTCAACATCATCAAAAATTTGTTTGTATGAAAGATTAGGTTTAGGTATTTCGTGTGAAATATATACACCCTTACCAATTGAAAAAGTAGAATTTGACATTTAAAGCTCCTCCATATAGCCTTTCCTCTTTCAGAAAGAAAGCTTCTTGTAAGATATAAGATTTGTATTCCTGAGTTTGTGAAATATCATAGAGGATTTGAAAATATTCTTAATTTGTTCCTTCATCGAAATAATAAAGTGTCCTATTTTCGGAAAAGAATCTACTGATTCCCAATAAACATCTATGTACTCAGCATCTTCTCTGGTCCAAAAACCATTCTTCTTGGCTTCTTTATAATCGAAGTAGGGAATTTTCCCTTTCATATTATAAAGGGCGAAATATCTCTTTTTTCCATTATGGTATTCAAAAATAAAGGCGGCCGGCTCTAGGTCCTCCAATCCAAATTGAGAACATAGAAAATCCGGAACATAAAAATGATAAGAATTATTCAACTTAGGAAATTACTCTTCGGTAGCATATGGCTTTCCTGAATGCTGTACCTGTTTTAATGTGTACCATTTCATTCAGCTGCACCTAACCCATCTTGCTTGGCTTGGTACTCCCTTAACCTTCTATAAAAGGTAGATCTACTCATTTTAGAAGCAGCAAGTGCTTGTTTAACCGTAAATTTACCTGTGTGATATTTCTCAATGGCATCCTGAACTTGATCCTTGTTATATGCTCTTTTTCTACCATTGTATTTTTGGGGGTTATTTGCTTTGGAAATGGCAATTCCCTCTTTTTGGCGTTTAAGCAGCTTTAAACGCTCTGTTTCCGCAATTGCTAAATACATAGCAAGCATATTGTAGCCATTTGCCCTTACGATAACATCGTCACTTTCTGTCATTTGGTTCATCCAAAGATAATCAAGAAAGATTAGTTTGATTTTATTTTTTTGGAACCAATATAGTTCCTGCATACCAGCATCATAGCTGCGGCCCATTCTATCAAGCTCGTGGAACACGACGCAATCTGATTCTTTTAATATAGATTTCAATTTTTGATATTCAGGTCTATCGAAATTTTTACCTGACAATTTATCAATAAAAATATTTTCTTCTTGTACTCCATATTCAATTAATGATTTTATTTGCCTGATCTCCGACTGAAGTTTGGAAGACACGCGACCATACCCATATATTGTCACTTACACAAAATCCCCTCTCAAAATTACAAAATATTATGGCACAAACTTTTGACACACGCCAAACCCTTGATGCTACGTTGTGTAAAATTGTGCCTTTAGGGTTTACCCTATCGATACATTTAAGTTATATTCTTAAACCCTTTGGTAATTCGTAAGCCCCCAATCAAACAACGCATATAAACCCGCAGCTCCTCTTGGTACGATACATGTATCAACTAAAGGAGGTGCTTTTTCTTATGCCAAAACAAAAATTAACAATCGTCCCCGTTTCACTCCAC